>DATNQI010000011.1 GCA_036704125.1 Pantanalinema sp.
TCAATGCTCTGGCACCCGCGCCTGGACGCCGATCCGGCGCATCGTTGGTTGCGCGGGTGCCTTCGAGACATTTGCGGGCAGGACGAAGCAAGATCGTGACAACCAAACCCCGGAGCTGGCAGCGAACGCCGAAGGTGTCACCCATCCCCGATTCGGCCGTCGCACCTTCAAGGATCTTGCCCGGCGCTATTTGAGCCTGGAGGCGAAGGCCCTGTTGAAACTGGAAATACGCGCAGGCGCGCTTTGCTGCCTGAGCCGATGGCGGCCATGCTGCCGACGGCTCGGGCTTAAGCAGCAACCCGGGAAACCATGGCGACCGAATTTTCATCACTACCAGGGACTTAATCATGAGAAACGGTGCCCCGAGAATAGCTGGGAACACCGTTCACTGAGCGGAGGCGGTCGGATTCGAACCGACAGTGGAGGCTTATCGGAATCTAGAATATTTTGCAAGAGCTTATCCGGTGAACAACTTATCAATCAGCCCCTCAAGACGAAGCCCTTCCTCATTCGGGTCATAGTCTTCATCAAAGCCGACTATTAATAATCGATCTTGGCAAAGCTCGCGCAGCTCGCTAGCTTCATTGTCTCCTAGACGCACCTGTCGCGGATCAGTGGCAATTCGGGCCAATTTACTTTGCAGGCTCGCGCACAGCTCGGGGCTCATTTCAAGAAACCGGATCATATAGGCCACATCATCATAGGGAACTCGGATCATAGGGGCACTCCTCGGCGATGTACATTGATGCATATTTTGGCAGGGGGGCGGGCCAATAGACCCCGGGTGCCTCTTAATATGCCCCCACGAGCTTGGGCGACGATGGGGTGATCCCACGAAGTTGAGGCAAGCAAGGTGGCCGCTGTCGATGCGAGTAGGTCGCAAGACTGTCTGCAAGCAGCTAGTTCAAAGCTGAACTCACCCCAGCTAGGTCATGGACGCGTTGGCCTCGCTTGTCGTGATGATTCGATTGATCTTGTACTGCAAATACAAGAAGTTGAAGAAAAAGACCCCGAGACCGGAGAGCCTCACGCGATCATTGCCGGTGGCGCGGAGATGCTCGTCCAAGATCCGCTTCACGCCAATGCCATACCACAAGAGCACGATTGGCCAAATGACAAGGTTGAACAGCGTGGCCGCCAACTCGATACGCCGCCCCAAATAAAAGTGGGTGTGCTGCACCGCTTCGCCAAAGCCGAACGAGTAGACGAGGAATCCGATGCTGACCAGAAGCAAGATAGTTGGCCCGACCCCGCCGAGGCGTTCCCTCGTCCGCAGCGCGTTGAACGCTTCCCGGCGCCGCAAGTACCAGATCGGGGCATAGTTCCCCAGGGTTACGATGCTCAGCAAAATCAGGACCAAGAGGTTTGACTTCTTCACTTCATCCTCGCTCGGCCAAGGGCGTCATGGGCCAGTCCACAACCAAACAACAAGCCAACGTCATCTTACCCAATTATAAGACGTTATTATTATTTGCTCTTATTAGTAAAAACAGCGCCCTCAGCTCAAAGCTGAGGGCGCTGTTGGAAGCGGAGGCGGTCGGATTCGAACCGACGGTGGCTGTTACACCACGCTTGTTTTCAAGACAAGAGCCTTAAACCACTCGGCCACACCTCCGGATGCCCACAGTGTAGCAGGAGGGGGGGCGTCGCGGCAATCCGGCCTAGAGGCCAGCCTGCTTGTGATAGGCCGCGAGGTCGTGGACCTGGTAGACCGTGCCCCCCTTGGCGGAGCCCGAGGCGATCGCGGCGAAGCCAACCGCCTTCCCGCCCTTGGCGGGCGTCACGCTGATCTCCTGGGCCTCGGCGTAGCCCCAGGCCGCCTGGGCGCTTCGCCAGTCGAGGGCAGGAAGCTTCTCTCCGGCTTTCTGGCGTGCGGCGGCGGCCTTCTGGGCCGCGACCATGGCCTCGAGCATGAAGGTGGAATGCGCGTTGATCGGGAGCTTCACGACCTGGCCGGCCTTGAGGCTCTTGCCGTTGAGGGCCTGGAGGTCCTTGACGTAGGCGTTGATCTCGCTGCTGGTCGGCGCGATGCCGTCGGCCGCGGAGGCGAACTTTCGGGCGATGCTCCAGTACGTGTCGCCGACCTTGGCGGTGATGCCCAGGTGGTCCTTGCCGGGCGTCACCGTCACCTCGACGGTCTTGGCGGCGTTGGTCAACTTGTCGGCGCTCGGCTTGGCGGCGGCCGTGACGGCATTCGCCGTGGCGGATGCGGCCGGGGCGACGGGGCGCGGCGTGGGGATGGGGGCTTGAGACGAAATGGACTTCACGGTTCCTCCCTTGGTGACGGCGTTGCCGGGAGCACGGTCGATGCGAGTCCTATCGCGGCGCGGCGCCGGGTTCTTGTCTCAAGGATTGTCACGGTTCGTGAATACCCGTAACGCAGCACCCGCGCGGCCGGAAGGAAAGCTTAAGGAAAGTATCAAGTGACCTTTACCTGGTTGCCGGCCGCGAGCGACGATATAACGCTAGGTAAGTGAACCAAGGGGGATGCGGCATGGCAATGGGATTCAACAGCATCAACACCGCCTCGCTCGGCCAGCTGGTCAGCCGCATGGGCAGCCGCGTACAGGCCGGCGGCGGCCTGCAGAAGCCTGCTGTCACCCAGGTGCCCTCGCCCAACTTCAACGACCGCCCCGGCGGCGCCAAGGACATCTCGGCGGTCGTCCTCCACCACACGGCGGGCGGTACCCTTGAGAGTAACGCCAGCTTCTTCCAGAACGCCTCGGCCGAGGTCAGCTCCCACTACATCGTCGGCAAGGACGGACGGATCGTGCAGTCGGTTGCTGACGGCAAGCGCGCCTGGCACGCCGGCAAGAGCGAGTTCAAGGGCCGCGACGACGTCAACGACTTCAGCCTCGGCATCGAGATCGTCAACACAGGCAGCGGCAGCGACCCCTTCACCGAGGCCCAGTACAAGTCGATCATCGACCTGGTCGCCTGGATGTGCCAGACCTACGACGTCCCGCTCGATCGCGTCACCGGTCACAAGGACGTCGCCCTGCCCCGGGGCCGCAAGAACGACCCTGCCCCCAACTTCGACTGGAGCCGCGTGCGCGCGGGCGTCGAGGCCAAGCTCAAGGGCGCCTCAGCCCCTGCTCAGAGCGCCCCCCCCGCCCCGAGCGCCCCCAAGCCCGCGGCCCCTGCCCAGAGCGCCGCGCCCAAGCTGCAGAGCGTCCCCTTGGGCTCCCTCGATAGCCTCACCCTGAGCAGCGCGGCCCAGGCCCAGCTCGGCCAGCCTCTCACCGAGGTTCCCCTCGGCGCCATCCTCGTGCCGAACCAGGTCTACCAGCCCGCGGTCCAGCTCCCGCAGGCCGCGATCCAGGTCGCCCAGCCGGCCATCCAGCCCACCTATGCCCCTGCCGTCCAGCCCACCTATGCCCCTGCCGTCCAGCCCACCTTCGCCCCCGCCGTCCAGCCCACTCAGAGCGGCGCCGTCCAGCCCCGCTTCTCGGCGGCCGTCGAACCGAGGTTCGCGAGCTAGCCAGAGGCTTGACGCCGCATCTCCCTCTGGCTAGGATACCTATGGGGGGTACTTGATCCCCCCTCGGGAGGTGAGAGGATGGCGCGGCCGGCATGGATGACACCGGGCCTGTCGAAGTGGCTCGATCGGGGGCTGACCCTCGCGGCGGTCGCGCTCGTCGTCGTGACGCTCGGGCGCTACGTCCTTCCCCGCACCGCCGACGGCCTCGGCGATGCGGCGCTGAGCCCCGCCCTCGCACCGGGGCGGGTCGCGCTGGTGGAGCTCGGGGCGACCTACTGCCCCTCCTGCATCGCCTCCAAGCCCATCGTGGCGGCTCTCGCCAGGGTGTACGGCGATCGCGCCGATGTCCGGGCGATCGACATCGACCGGCCCGAGTACCGAGCGGAGGCCGAGCGCCTGGGCGCTATCGCCAAGCTGCGCTACACCCCGACGTTCCTCATCACCGACCGGCAGGGCCGGGCCGTCGCGAAGTTCGTCGGCCCCACGTCCTATGCCGCCCTTTCCCGGGCGTTGGATGACGCCCTCAAGCTTTGACAGGAGGCATCATGTTCGGAATGTCCGATGCGCACGTCCCCGAGGTCTCGACCCAGGAGGTCGATGCCATGCTCGCAGCGCCCGGCGCCCCCTTCGTGCTCGACGTGCGAGAGCCCGGCGAGTACGCGGTTGGGCACATCGCGGGTAGCCACCTGATCCCCCTGGGAAGCCTGCCCGAGCGCCACTCGGAGGTCCCCAGGGATCGCAAGGTCGTGGTGGTCTGCCGCAGCGGCGGGCGCAGCGCGAGCGCGACCCGGCTCTTGCTCGCCGAGGGCCACGATGCCACCAACATGGCAGGCGGCATGCTCGCCTGGCGCGGCCCCGTGGAGCGCTAGCCCGATGAGCCAGGACAAGATTGTGCAGAACCTGCGCCGCATCGAGGGCCAGGTCAAGGGCCTCCAGCGGATGATCGTCGAGGAGCGTCAGTGCGACGAGATCCTCATGCAGATCATGGCGGCAAAGGCGGCCCTCGATCGGGTGACGAGCGATCTGGTCGAGAACCAGATGGAGTCGTGCTTCATCGACATGGATCCCGAGGCCATCAAGGAGAAGATGACCCAGACCATCCGGCTGCTCTGCAAGCGCTAGTCCGGTAGCGTTCCTCGGATCGCGCGGGCGGCGTTGACCCGCCCGTGGCCGTAGAACGGGTCGAGCCCCTCGGCGCCCAGGTCGTCCGCGCTCTCGGCCAGCCGGCGCTTGACCCGGTCGGCCCAGGCCGCGGTCTCCTGATCGGGGCCGTTCGAGCCGTAGACGATGTTCACGAGCGTCGCGACGCCCGCCGCGAAGGGGGCCGCGGCGCTCGTGCCGTTGAAGAGCCGGTAGGCGCCGGAGTAGTCGCTCGCGCCTCTCTTGGCGGCCGTGCTCCAGATGTAGTTGCCGGGGGCCGAGACCCAGATCTCGGGGCCGCGGCTCGAGTAGGGCGCGAGCATCTCCCAGTCGAGGTACTGGAAGGTGCACGAGACGCCGACGGCAGCCGGGCTGTTGGCGGGAACCTCGACGCGGCCGTCGCCCCCGTTGTTGCCGGCCGCCACGCAGACGACGATGCCCTTCTGGCGCAGCTCCTCCATGATCGCGTCGTACACCTCCAGCCGGGCGGTGATGGTGGGGCCGTAGCTCAGGTTCACCACCCGCACCTTGCCGGCGGCGGGGTTCTGGAGGTTGGAGTAGGGAGCGTCCGGCCGGTTGTAGTGGGCGGCGATCTCGAGCCCCCTGAGGATGCTGAAGTCCGAGCCGCCTCCCGTCGAGCCGATCACCTTGATGGGCAGGATGGCCACCCCCGGTGCGACCCCGGCGGCGCCCATGCCGTTGCCGCGCTTCGCGCCGAGCACCCCGGCGCACGCGGTGCCGTGGTCGTTCTCGGCCGGATCGAAGGAGGCGCTCGAGACGACTCCCTCGACGACGGGATCCGCCGAGTTGTAGCCGGGCAGCACGTTGAGGTCGGGGTGGTCGGGATCGACCCCCGTGTCGATCACCGCGACGGTGGTGCGCGCGAGCCTGGCCGGATCGACGCCGTCGAGGCCCGACCAGGCGCCGTAGACGTCCGCCGTCCTGGCGGGGTAGGGCCACTGGGCGCCGAGCAACGGGTCGTTCGCGCCCGTGGCCTCGCGCCGCTCGATCCGGTGGTTGGGCTGCGCCGCGAGGACCCCCGGCTGCTGGCGCAGGTAGGCGAGCCCCTGATCCAGGGCGATGCCTTCGGGCGGCGCGAGCAGGGCGACGCGGTGCGAGAAGCGCAGCTGCTCCTTGAGCGAGGCCCTGCCGAGGCTGCCCCAGTCGAGCGGCAGCTGAGCACCCGGCGAAAGGGTCACGACGATCTCGCCGGGGACGATGGCTGCCGCTCTTGCGCCCGTGAGCGTCCCCCCGACGGGGGCGCTCGCGTCCATGCTCTCGCCGGGATAGCGGTCCTCGACTGCGGCGCTCAGCACGGGGGCCGCGGGGCCTCCGGCGCCGGCGCCGGGGCTCGTCACCTGGCAGCCCGTGACGGCGAGGCCCAGGCCGAGCGAAAGAGCGAGATGGCGCCTGAGGGTCATGGGAGGACCTCCGGGTTGAAGGCTTCGGCGGTGCGAAGGGGGCGTCCCGATGCGTCCATTCCCCCCGTCACCACGAGCAGGCGCTCGGAGAGCGCCGCCGCGGCCAAGAGGGCGCGCTTGGTGGTCATCGGCGGCTCGGTGCGCCAGGTGTCGGTTGCGGGGTCGTAGGATTCGACGGTGGAGAGGGCCCGGTTTTCCGCGTTGGCGCCGCCCAGCGCATAGAGCCTGCCGTTCGCCGCGACCAGCGAGAGCGAGTGTCGCGCCGTGGGCATGGCCGAGCAGGTGGCCCAGGTGTCCAGGACCGGGTCGTACGCCTCGAAGGCGCCGAGCGCCTGCATGCTCGCTCCGGCGTTGGCGTTGACGCCCCAGGCGCCGTAGTAGGAATCCTGGGCGGGGGTGCCGACCCACCTGAAGCCGCCCGCGGCGTAGATCTTGCCGCCGAGCATGGCGACCCCGAGGCTGCCGCGCGAGGTGGGCATTGGGGCGGCCAGGTGCCACTGCTGGGTGCGGGCCGAGAGGGCCTCGACCAGGGGCGAATCGACCCAGACGTACCCCTGGGGGGTGCCGTCGTAGCGCTTGCTGGAACCGCCCAGCAGGTAGAGGGTCTCGCCGTCCGAGACGACGCCGGCCGCGGTGCGCGGGGCCACGAGGTTGCCGAACGAGCTCCACTGGGGGCTCTCGACGGCGGTGAAGGCGTCCAGGCTCTCGGGATCGAAGAAGATCGGAGCGGCGATCTCGGGGGCCCCAAGGTACTCGCGGTCGTTGGCGACCATCACGATCCGGTTGCGCAGGGCCGCCGCCTGGCCGATGGGGTGGGCGATCGCCGACTGGTTCGGGATGCGGCGCGGCGCCCACTGCCTGAGCACGGGGTCGTAGCGCTCGATCAGGTCGTTGAAGTCGCCCCCGATGGCGTAAAGGGCGCCGTTCATGGCGACCAGCGAGTGCGCGGCGCGCGCGATCGCAAGCGGCGACCGGGGTAGCCAGCTCTGGGGCGGCACGTCGCCGAAGCCGAGGGCGAGTGCGGCACCGGGCGACGGGGTGGGTTCCTGCGCCTTGTCGGGCGCGGACGGATCCTGGGCCCCGGGCGCCGGGGCGCTTTCGGGGCCTTGCGGGCTGACGCCGCTGACGACGGGGGAAGGCGGGCTCTGCTGGCAAGCCGCGAGCAGGCCGCTCGCCAGCAGGAACGGGATCAGTCGGCGCTTCATGGCGTGGTCTCCAGGGTGAGGACCTCGACCTGGTCGAGCACGCGCGCGGTCGAGCCGACGCCGTCGTTCAGGAAGAGCGACGGGGCGCCGCCGATGGCCCAGAGTCGGCCGCTCGCCACGAGCAGGCCGAACGACGAGCGGGGCGTCGAGAGCGGCGGGCCGGGCAGCCAGCGGCGGGTGCCGAGGTCGAGGCGCTCGACGGTTTCGAGCGCGCTCTCCTGGTTGTCCACCCCGCCCGCGGCGTAGAGCGAGGTGCCGGCATGGGCTATCGCGAGCTCCGAGCGCGAGGTCGGCAGGTCGGCCCAGCCCGCCCACTGCCCGCGCGCGAGGTCGAGGGCCTCGACGCGCGGCATGGCCGAGCGGAACAGGAAGCCGTAGGACCCCATGTTCTCCTGGATGTCGGGCTTGTCGCCGCCCGCGACCACGATCGTCGGGTTCCCCTGGAGCGAAAAGGCCGAAAAGCCCGCTCGGGCGCGCGGGGTCCGGATGGTGGGGATGCCGCCGGCGTCCACCTGCCAGGTCCCTGCCACCGGATCGTACTGCGCCGCGTGGCTGCGATCGAAGGGGGCCTCCGCGACCCGGTCGCCGAAGGCGTTGATCAGCACCGTGAGCTTGCCGCCCTGGGCGAAGGCGCCCACCGGGTAGCCCAGCATCGAGAGCGGCCAGCCGTTGACGGCCGGCACGTCGCCGAGCTCGGCCCAGGCGGGCTGGGGCGCGGCGAGGTCGAGCACCACGGCATCCTTGCGGTAGCCCTCGCCCTTGGTGTAGCCCCCCACGGCGTAGAGCTTGCTTCCGATGAGGACGGTCGCCGCCCCGTCGCGCGCGCCAGGCAGGTCGGGCAGCGCCTCCCAGGTAGGCGCCGCCTGGTGCGTGTCGAGTTGCCAGCAGCCTGCGGTGTCGGCCCCGCCTTGGACGACGCCGCCGACGACGTAGAGGTGGCGGCCGTCAGTGGCGTAGCCCGCGTTGCCGACCGCGACGGGCAGCTTGGGGCCGGCCTCCCAGCCCGCGAAGGCGACGCTGACGCTCGCCTCGCCGCCCTCAGGGACGTTCAGCGAGCGGCTCGCGACGCCGAAGCCGGGCACCGAGATCCAGACCGTCCAGGTGCCGGGCAGGATGGGCCCCACCCGGTAGCGGCCGTCGGTCTGGGTGGTCGCGGGCGACACCCCGGCCTGGAGGGGCGAGACCGGGTCGTCGACCCAGAGGCTAGCCCCCACCGTCCGGGGGGCCCCTGTGACGCTCACCAGGGCCGAGCCGGGCGCGATCGCGTAGGAGCCGGCCACCTCGAGCGAGCCCGAGGCGCCTGCCACCGCGTCCGCCCACTTCGCCGCATCGATGAGGGCGTGGTGCGGGGCGTTGCTCTGTTGCTTGAGGGCCTCGAGCTTTCGCATCACCCGGACGGGATCCGCCTGCTGCGCCAGGGCTCGCTGATCGGTCGCCAGCCATCGCTGCCAGACCCGGCCCACCGCGGTGGTGGCGCTCGAGAGCGCGACCTGGTTGGAGCCCGTGGCGAGAGTTGCGACCGCGAGCCACTCGGCGCCCGGCACGGGGCGATCCGCCGCGTCCAGGGCCCGGAGCTCGAGGAGCCGGTTCGCCCCGGTGGGAAGGCCCTCCACCCGCAGGGTCCTCGCGCCGTCGGCCTGGGGCACGTCGACCGAGACCGCCGCCTCTCGATCGCCGGCGCGCACCGTCAGCCGGAGCCGCGAGCCCTCGCCCAGGGTCTGGGCCTGCGTCATGCGCGCGGCACTCGCCGTCGGGGGAATGGTCAGGGTCAGGCTCGCGCCCTCGGCGGCCGTGCCGAGAGAGAGGGGGGGCCTTGCGCCGGGCAGGGCCTGGCACCCCGCCGCAAGGGCCAGGCTCAGCGCGAGAAGTGACGGCAGGGCCATCGGTGGCGTTCGCAGGGTACTTCCCTCCCTTGTTCGGGGTGGCGCGGCTCCCGGTAACATACCCTTCCCTCGCTCGCATGTAGCGGACCTTGCTCGGTGACGGGACAGCGCCCGGAATCGCTCGCCGAGGTCAGAAATCTCCGGGAATGGGCGATAATCAAGAGAGGTCCTGCTGCTGGGAGGCATTCGCCCTTGTCGAAGATCGATCCGACTTCTCGCTCGTATCAGCCGTCGCGTGCCCTTTCTGCCGCCACGACGGGTGGTGCTGCGGCCGCGGGAGTAAGCCCGGATATGCGCCTGCGCACCTATCCCCATGGGCGATCGCCCGTCGGCACCGCCGTGAACCAGGCCGTCTTCGAGACGAGCAAGGGAACCCTCGACACCTCCCGCGCCTTCGCGACGGGCTCGATCGAGGACGTCTGGCTCAACGACACCGACGCCGAGGACGAGTGCATCGAGCAGGTGATCGGGCTCCTGGAGAAGGCCCAGCTCGAGATCTGCATCCAGACCTTCATCTTCGACTATAAGTCGGAGGCCTCCCGTCGCATGCTCAAGGCCCTCGCCGACAAGCAGGCCAAGAACCCCGACTTCAAGGTCTACATCGCCTACAACCGCGACCTGAATCCCTTCGGCCAGTCGATGGAGCAGGCCCTGGCGAAGGCCGGAGTCAAGGCGGAGGTGGCCTTCTACGCGGGGGCCGTCAGCCGCCAGTCCAACCACACCAAGATGTTCGTTCTGGACGGGCGCGAGGCGGTGATCGGCGGCGACAACATCGACGACCCCAAGGAGCGCGACCTGATGATCCACGTGCGGGGGCCCGTGGTGGAGTCGTTCCTTCAGGACTTCGACGACGCCTGGCGCACCTCCAAGCGCTGGCTCAACGCCACCGCGACGCCACCGGTCCACCTCAAGGCCCCGCCCCTGCCCTCGACCCAGCCGCAGGTTCCCATGACCATGCTGACCAAGCGTGGGGTGTCCTGGCTCGGGGACTACGCGGCCAACGACGCCGATCAGGGCTTGCTCGCCGCCATGAACGCGGCCACGACGAGCATCAAGCTCACCACCCCCAACTTCAACGCCACCGAGGTCTGGGATGCGATCGAGGATGCGGCCAAGCGCGGGGTCAAGGTGCAGTTGCTGGTGACGCGGATGCGGAACCCGGTGCTGGTCGCCGATCGATCCACCGCCTGGGCGGCCGAGCGCTTCGTGGCACAGTTGCCGGAGGAAGCCCGCCGGAACGTCGAGCTGCACTGGACCTCGGAAGACGGCAAGAATCTCTCCGACTCGCACACCAAGTACCTGTCGGTGGACGGCCAGTGGGCCTACGTGGGCTCCCAGAACATGGACAACCAGTCGTGGTCCTTCTCGCGCGAGGTGGGCGTCGGCATCGACGACGCCGCGCAGGTGGCGCGCCTCGATCGGGCCGTCTTCGACCACGACTGGGCCACGAGCATCCCGGCCAAGATCGATTGGGTGGACAAGATCGTGCCTTTGCCCGCGCGCAACTGGGGTGAACGCCTGCTACGCCTCTTCCTCCCGATTCTCGCCTTCTTCACGGGGCGCAAGGCTTGATCGAGGTGTCAAGGAAAAGCCCCGCCGACGAGCGGCGGGGCTGAGGCCTTACTTCCTTCGCCAGAGCATCGCGTGCGACACGATGTACTGGAACTTGCGGGCGTGCTCTCGGATGACGAGTGGCACGTCCGTTTCCTTCACCAGCTCGAACTCGCCTGCAAGCATCGCGCGCAGGGTGTCGGCGGCTCGGACGCCTTGGCCGTCGCGCTCGAAGCCTCCGAGCCAGGCCTCGATCGGGGTGAACTGCTCGAGCCAGGAGTAGGGCGAGACCAGGAGCAGGAGGCCGCCGGGCCTCACCAGGCCGCGCGCTCCGCCCAGGCGCGAGAGGCACGCGCGCGGGCTCGGGAGGCGGCAGAGGAGGTTGGCCATCAGGACCGCGTCGAAGCCCTCGTACTCGGCGGGAAGCGCGCATGCGTCCGCCTGCCTGAAGGTGGTGCGCCCGCGTTCGATCGCTGGGTCGATCACGGCCGTGCGGGGCGTCGAGAGCCGCCCCTCGTCCTTGCGGCCGTAGTCGAGGCGCCCGTCGCGGCGCAGGGTCTCGGCCGCGTCGATGAACGATTTTGAGAGGTCCACCCCCGTCACCGAATCGAAGTGCCGCGCCAGCTCGAAGACCGCCCCGCCGACGGCGCAGCCCACGTCCAGCGCTCGCCCGCCGGTGATCCCCGCCTCGCGCGCCGCCTCGCTGAGCATCCGGGCGCAGCGCTGGGCGAAGTCCACCGCGTCCTTGGGCCCGAAGCCGTAGGGCATGACGTCCTCGGGGGTGCCGTAGTGCATCAGGAGATACTCGTCGAGCAGCTGGCGCGTCTCGTAGACGTCCTCCTTGCCCCCTTCGGCGCCGAGCTTGACCGCGCCGCCGTCGCCGGGCGAGCGCACCAGGCGGAAGCCCGCATGCTGGTAGAAGTGGGGCCGGAAGTGGAAGCGGGCCCAGATGCTCGCCTCGTCACCGGTGCTGACGAACGAGCCGCCCAGGAGCATCTGGTGCTTCCCGTCGTAGCAGGGGACGCTGAAGTCCTCGTAGAGCGGGTCGAGCTTGCTGCCGCTCAGGGGGTTGAAGTGGTCCTCGCACCACTGCCAGACGTTGCCCATGGCGTCGTGCAGCCCCTCGGGGGTCGGGGGAAAGGCGTCGACCGGGCACGCCGCGCCGTAGGCGAGGTTGAGGTTGAGGCCCTCGGCCCGGGCCATGGCGCTGCCGGCGTGCGCCATGACCGGATCGCGGCGAGCCGCGCGATCGGCCAGGCGCATGGCATTCGGGCGCATCCGGTTGTGCTCGGCCTCGCTCGGCAGGCGTAGCGGCGTGCCGCCTTCGCGTTCGCTGCGCCAGGCGCAGTAGGCCTTGGCCTCGAAGTAGTTGACCTCGGCGGGCCAGGACCAGGGCATCTCGACGGTCTCGAAGCAGGTCCGCAGCTTGAAGCGGTGAAGGCCCGAGGGGCCCTCCGACACCCAGAAGGTCGGCCACTTGGCGTTGCGGAAGGTCTTCCACTGCCAGGCCTCTTCCGACCAGTAGCGCGCCTCGCGGTAGCCGCCCGCCTTCACGAAGGCCAGGAACTCGCCGTTGCTCACGAGCTGCCGGCTCGCGGCGAAGCCCTCGACCGTCACGCTGCGATCGCCGTACTCGTTGTCCCAGCCGAAGGTCGGCCAGGTGCGAGGCTTGCCCAGGTGAACCTCGGCCCCGCTCACGTCGACCAGGGGGTTCTCGGGATAGTCCCGCCCCGCGAGCGGCTCGTCGACCCGGGAGCCGCGTGCCGTCGGGTGCTCGGCGGGCCACTGGGCGGGACGGCGCACCAGGTGCTGGGGCAACTCGCGGATGAGGACCGAAGAGGTATCCAGGTGGATGCGCTCGTGCTCGAAGCCCATCAGGACGGCCCGCAGGGGACTTTCCTGCGAGAGGGCCGGAGCGTCCAGGTCGGGGTGGGTCTCGAGCAGCTTGCGGACGATGCCGTAGACCGTGCGACGGTAGGCGTTGCCCTCCTGGACGGAGGGCCAGGTGCGCTCGTTCTTGGACATGTCGTCCCAGGACATCTCGTCGACGCCGGTCTCGAAGAGGTGCTCGTAGTCTGCGTTGAGCGAGTCGCCGAGGAGCCCCGAGAGGCGCAGCTTGTTGATGTAGAGCACCGCCGGATGGCAGTAGTAGAAGATGAGGGGGTGGCGCAGGTTGTGGTAGGGCGGCCGGTAGAAGGCCTCCTCGTGGGTGAGCGACGCGAACAGCACCTCGGTCAGGGTCCAGGTGTTGTCGAAGTAGGCGAGGACCTCGTCGCGCGTGCAGCGGCCGTAGTCGAGAAGGGGCAAGGAGGTCATGACCCCCGAGGCGTCCACCCCCGGACACTGCCCGTGGACGGGGGGCTTTCCGGTCCACCACCAGTCGGCTCGCACCTCGCCCAGGGCGTCGTCGGAAAGGCGCCCCAGGTTGCGGCGCCATGGTTCGCCGGCCTCGCGCTCGACGCGTGCGGCCAGGCTCGGGCTGGTGGGCGGAACGAAAGGATCAGTCTGCAAGACAACGCCTCCTCAGCGCATGCACCGCGGCGCCTCGCCGCATGATGCTCCATCATACGCCCCGGGACAAAGGGACAGATGGCGGTTGACAGTTGGTTCTAGTTAGAACTAAACTGGAGTTGATTCTACCTAGGACTGAAAGGAAGGGTAAGCCACCATGCTGATGATCCGCAAGAGCCAGGAGCGCGGCCACGCCAACCATGGCTGGCTGGACACCTACCACACCTTCTCGTTCGCCGACTACTTCGACCCTGCGCACATGGGCTTCTCGGCGCTTCGCGTGATCAACGAGGATCGCGTGGCGGCCGGGACGGGCTTCGGGACCCACCCCCACCGGGAGATGGAGATCGTGACCTACGTCCTCGAGGGGGCCCTGCAGCACCGAGACAGCATGGGCAACGGCGCGATCATCAAGGCCGGCGACATCCAGTACATGAGCGCGGGCACCGGCGTCACCCACAGCGAGTTCAACCCTTCCGAGCAGGACGGGCTGCACCTGCTCCAGATCTGGATCATGCCGAACCAGCGGGGCGGCGAGCCGCGCTACGCGGAGCGCAACTTCTCCGACGAGCAGAAGCGCGGGCACTGGGTCCTGCTCGTCTCGCCGGACGGCCGCGACGGCTCGATCGCCATCCGCCAGGACGCCTCGCTCTTCGTCACCGTCCTGAAGGCGGGCGATCGCCTTCCCTACGCCCTCGATCCGGCGCGGCGCGCCTACCTCCACGTGGCCAGGGGATGCGTCTCGCTGAATGGAGAGCCCCTCTCGGCCGGAGACGGCGTCGGCGTCTCCGGCGAGTCTGAGATCGTGCTCGATGCTGACGACTGGGGCGAGGTGCTGCTCTTCGACCTGCCCTGAGCCCGGGGCAGCCGGGGTCTGCTGTCGGTGCGATCGTTTGCCGTGCACGAATGGTGCGTAGTTGTGATATAGTTGATCGGGCGAATATGGCTGCTTGTCGCAGTGTGAGCCGGCTACCACTTCTGAAAACCCGGGAAGGTGACGCATGTCGTGCGGTATCCAAACTGAAAACCACGTGGCTGGGGCGGTTTGCCAGGTCTTTCACCGGACGATCGAGGTCATCGGTCGTCGCTGGACCGGGGCGATCATCTCAGCGCTCATGAAGCGTCCGCGCCGGTTCTGCGAGTTCCGCGAGGCGGTGCCCGACCTGAGCGATCGCCTCCTGACCGAGCGCCTCAAGGAGCTCGAGGAGTGGGGGATCATCGTGCGCGAGGTCTCGGCCACGCGTCCGATCCAGGTCCTGTATCGCCTGACCCCCAAGGGGGAGGCCCTCGACCCCGTGTTCTGCGCGATCGGCGCCTGGGCCAGGCAGTTCGAGGCACACGACCCCGACTGCGGGCAGACGCCCGCGCTGCCCTGAATCAGCTTCGCGATCCGATTGACGACTCATTTTCAACCCCCCCCGAGGCTGCTCGGAGGGGGTTGAATCGCGTCAAGGCTAGCGGCTGAAGGGCCACTCCGGGAAGGGGAACGGATTGTCGAATCCGGGCTGGGGCCTGTGGACCGGCTGCTGACCGCGATCGGGCCTGTGACCAGGCTGCTGACCCCGGTCGGGCCTGTGACCCGGCTGCTGACCGGGGTCGGGCCTGGGACCCGGCTGCTGACCGGGGTTGGGCCTGGGACCCGGCTGCTGGCCTTGCTCGGGGGCAGGAGTGGGCGCGGGCTGAGGCTCAGGCAGCGTCGCACCGCCCGCAAGCTCCAGGGCGCGCGCGACGTTGAGGCGCTTGATTCCGTTGCTGAAGCCGCTGACGCCGTCTCCGCTCTGGGTCAGCGCGTCGCGCAGCTGCTGCGGGGTCAGCGAGGGGTACTTGGCGAGCAGCAGAGCCGCGGCGCCCGTGACGTGGGGGCTCGCCATGCTGGTGCCCGAGAGCTTCTTGTAGGTGCCGCCGGTGCTCGAGAGGATGTCGAGGCCGGGAGCGGCGATGTCCACCGAGCTCGCGTGGTTGGAGAAGCTGGTGCGCTTGTCCGATTGATCCGTGGCGCCCACCGAGAGCGCGTTGGGGTAGGCTGCGGGGTAGTTGGGAGTGGTCTTGCCGTCGTTGCCCGAGGCGACCACGCACAGCACGCCCTTGGCGGTGACCTGGTCGATGGCGTCCTTGAGCACCGAGGCCTCCTGGGGGCCGCCGAGCGAGAGGTTGATGATCCGCGCGCCCATCTCCTGGGCCTTCAGGATGCCCTGGGCGATCGCCGAGGTCGAGCCCGAGCCGTCGGATCCGAGCACCTTGATGGCGAGGATCCGGGTCTTGTAGGCGATCCCGACCACGCCCTTGCCGTTGTCGCCGAGGGCGGCGATGGTGCCGGCCACGTGGGAGCCGTGGCCCTGGTCGTCCATCGGATCGTTGTCGTTGTTGCCGAAGTCGGGCCCCTTGATCACCTGGCCCGCGAGGTCCTCGTGGTTGTAGTCCACGCCGGTGTCGACCACGGCCACCGTCACGGCCGCGTCGCCCCGGGTCGTGTCCCAGGCCTGGGGCGCCTGGATCTTCTCGAGGCCCCAGAGCTGCTCGCGCATGGGGTCGTTGGTCACGGCCTGCGAGCGGATCTCGGTGGCGTGGTAGATGTAGTCGGGCTCGGCGTAGATGACGTTGGCGTCGCGGCGCAGCTGGGCGAGGGTCTCTTCGACGGTGCTGCCGGCGGGCACGGTGTAGACGCGGGTGTTGCTCAGGCCCTCGACGGCCTGAACCATCCGCAGGCCCTGGACCGCCCGGGTGCCGTAGCCGTTCTTCAGCTTGACGACGATCTTGCCGGGGGCCGCCTGAGCGCCTTGCGGGGTGCCCGGCGTGGTCAGGCTCGCGCTCGAGGGCATGGTGCCGGGAGCGGTGCCGCAGCCGGCGAGCCCACCGAACGCCAGAAGCGTCCCGGAGAGCGTGAGCAGGGAGAGGTTTCGTTTGAACAAGGAAGGGCTCCTTCGTGGGTGTGGGGTGTCTTGAGAGGAGGGACTGGTTTTCGAGAGCAAAAGCGTCCTCTTTCTGCGCTTTACCCTCGAGGAGTGACGCGATTACCGCGCAAACACAGGTTAAAATCCGAGTAGCTTTCGTGCGAGCATTGTGCCCGCCGCCCCGCGATCGCGCCGCCACCGGGCTGGACGCCCTGAATCCGGTCTGGCGAGGGTTTTCAATTGTTCACAGCTTGCAGGGGGGCTCTGTTACAATGACGGCTTCCGATGAAAGGACGCAGCAGATGGATCTCAGGGGCAAGTCGATCGGCGTGACCGGCGCGAGCGGGTTCTTGGGCGGGTACGTGGTGGACGCGCTGCGCGCGCGTGGTGCGAAGGTGGTGGGCGTGGTCCGCAACCCCCTCAAGGTTCCCGATCTCGCCGGGCGCTGCGCCGAGCTCCGCCAGGCCGACCTGATGGACCCGAGCGCTCTGAGAGCGGCGTTCTCGGGGGTGGACGCCGTCGTCCACACCGCCGCTCTGTACAGCCTGACCCAGGGGGGCTGGGAGGCGAACTTCCGACCCAACCAGATCGGCACGCAGCACACCTTCGAGGCCCTGCGCGACGCCGGGGTCCAGCGCGTCGTCCACGTCAGCACCGTCGGTGTCTACCGGCAGCAGCTCGGGCTTTCGCGCGAGGACGATCCCAAGCTCGAGCTGAAGGATCGCTTCACCGCGGGCGCCTACCGGACCACCAAGGCCCTGAGTGAGGCCCTGGCCTGGCGCCTGAGCGCCGAGTACGGGCTGGCGCTGACGGTCCTGCGCCCGTCGGGCATCTACGGGGCCCGCGACACCAACTTCATGCCCCTGGTGCGCCGGCTGACCCGCCTGCCACTCTTGGTGGTGCCCAACCTGGTTTTCCCCTTCGTCTACGCCGGGGACGTCGCCGAGGCCGCGGCGCTTTCGCTCGAGCGCGAGGTCTCCGTCGGGGAGGCCTACAACACCGCGGGCGAGGCGCGCTCTACCTGGGAGTTCTTCCAGGCCTGGAAGCAGGCGAGCGGCAAGGGGCCCGCCCTCGCCCTGCCCCTGCCGCTGCCGGCGCGCATCGCCTACGACAACACCAAGGCCTTGAAGGACCTCGGCTGGAAGAATTCGGATCTAGTCGATAGCCTGCGCGAGGTGTTCGAAGTCGATCCGGCCTAGATCGCTTCGCCCGGGGCCCCCGCCTTCCCGAGAGGGAGCGGGGGCTTCTGTGTTAAAATCAATCTAATATTGAACCCGATTTCGCCCCTATTTTTGCGCCCATTACCCGCTTTCGGAGGCTCCATGGAACCCACCACGACCGCCGCCCCACAGATGTCCACCGCTTACGAGCCCGCCGCGGTCGAGCCCAGGTGGAGCGATCGCTGGGAGGCGCTCGACGTCTTCAAGATGGACCTGGATCCGGCCAAGAAGCCCTTCTCCATCGTCCTGCCGCCCCCCAACGTGACGGGCTCGCTGCACCTGGGCCACGCCACCAACGGCACCATCCAGGACGTGCTGTGCCGCACCCGGCGCATGCAGGGCCACGGCGTCCTGTGGCAGGGCGGCACCGACCATGCGGGCATCGCCACCCAGAACGTGGTCGAGCGCAAGCTCCGCAACGAGGAGGGCAAGAGCCGCCACGACCTGGGCCGCGAAGCGTTCATCGAGCGCGTCTGGGAGTGGAAGGAGCACTACGGCAACACCATCGTCAACCAGTACCGTCGGATGGGCGCGTCCATGGACTACAGCCGCCTGCGCTTCACCATGGACGAGGGCTACACCAGAGCCGTGCGCAAGGCCTTCGTGCACCTCTACGACAAGGGCCTGATCTACCGCGGCAACCGCATCATCAACTGGTGCCCCCGCTGCCTGACCTCGCTCTCCGATCTGGAGGTGGTCTACAAGGAGTCGGACAGCACCCTTTACCACGTCCAGTACGCCCTGGAGGACGGCTCGGGCGCCATCACCATCGCCACGGTCCGCCCCGAGACCATCCTGGGCGACGTGGCGATCGCCGTGCACCCCGAGGACGAGCGCTACGCCGCCATGGTCGGCAAGAAGGTGCGCGTCCCCATGACGGATCGCCTGGTGCCCGTCATCGCCGATTCCCACGTGGAGCGCGAGTTCGGCACCGGCGCCCTCAAGATCACCCCGGCCCACGACCCGGCCGACTACGAGATCGGCCAGCGTCACGGCCTGCCGAGCATCGACGTCATGACCGCCGAGGGCGCCATGAGCGAGCTTGCCGGCGCCGAGTGGGCGGGAATGGACCGCTTCGAGGCGCGCCAGGTCGCGGCCAAGCGCCTGCGCGACGAGGGCGTCCTGGTCAAGGAAGAGGCCTACCGCAACAACGTCACCCACTGCGATCGCTGCTCGACCGTCATCGAGCCGCGCCTCTCGGACCAGTGGTTCGTCGCCATGCAGCAGCTCGCCGCTCCGGCCATCAAGGTGGTCGAGGAGGGCAAGGTGGACTTCACGCCCGACCGCTGGAAGGGCGTCTACCTCGACTGGCTGCGCAACATCCGCGACTGGTGCGTCTCGCGTCAGCTGTGGTGGGGCCACCGGATCCCGGTCTGGACCTGCGAGGAGGGCCACGCCCACGCCTCGGTCACCGATCTCGCCCAGTGCCCGACCTGCGCGAAGCCGACCGAGCAGGACCCCGACGTGCTCGACACCTGGTTCTCGAGCGCCATGTGGCCCTTCGCCACCCTCGGCTGGCCCGACAAGACCCCCGAGTTCGACTACTTCTACCCGACCAACGTGCTCTCGACCGCGCGCGACATCATCTACCTGTGGGTGGCGCGCATGGTGTTCATGAGCATGGAGTTCGAGCACGAGGTCCCCTTCGAGGACGTGGTGATCCACGCGACCATCCTCGACGCCAAGGGCCAGCGCATGAGCAAGTCCAAGGGCACCGGGGTCGATCCGCTCGAGATCATGGGCAAGTACGGCACCGATGCCTGCCGCTTCTGGTTCGCCGGCGCCGGCACCAGCGCGCAGGACGTCCGCTACACCGAGGACAAGCTCGAGGCGGGCCGCAACTTCGCCAACAAGCTCTGGAACGCGAGCCGCTTCGTGCTCATGAACCTGCCCCAGGGCTTCAGCAAGGGGATCTCCGAGATCCCCGCCGAGCAGCTCGACATCGCCGATCGCTGGATTCTCAGCCGCCTGCAGCACACGGTCAAGACCGTCACCGGGGCCATCGATGCCTTCTCGCTCTCGGACGCCACCACCGCGCTCTACGAGTTCGTCTGGACCGAGTTCTGCGACTGGTACCTGGAGCTGGCCAAGCCCCGCATGCGCGAGGGGGACGAGGCGGTCAAGGCGGTGCTGCGCGAGGTGCTCTCGACGGCGCTGCGCCTGATGCACCCCTTCATGCCCTTCATCACCGAGGAGATCTACGCGCAGCTGGTGGCCCAGGAGCTGGTCGCTCCCACCCAGACCCTGCTCAAGACCACCTGGCCCGCGTACGACGAGGCCCTTCGCGACGAGGCCGTCGAGGCCGAGATGGCGCTGGTCATGGAGGTCATCCGAACCGTGCGCAACATGCGCGCCGAGCTGGGCGTTCCCCCGGCCAAGAAGGCCGAGCGCCTGGTCATCTTCGGCAAGCAGCATGAGCTGCTCGGCCGCATGAAGGCCACCATCGCTCACCTGACCCGTTCGGAAGCGGTCGAGGTCGGCGCCGAGCCGGTCGAGATCGCCCAGGCCGCCTCGGGCGTGGCGGGCGAGAACACCATCCTGCTGCCGCTCGAGGGCTTGCTCGACATCGCCAAGGAGGTCGAGCGCCTCAAGAAGGAGCAGGGCCAGCTCACCAGCGAGCGCCAGCGCCTGGAGGGCCAGCTCTCCAACGAGGCCTTCGTCTCGAAGGCCCCGGCGCACGTGGTGGACAAGCTGCGCAGCCGCATGGGCGAGGTCGACGCTCAGCTTTCGACCCTCTCGCAGCAGATCGCGCGCTGGGCGTAGTTACCTTTCCGGAGTGCAACGGGCCTGCCCCACAGGGCAGGCCCGTTGCACGTTCTGGAAGGAAGCGATTACGAGAGGCGCTGGCGAAGGGTCTCGTAGAGGCAGACGGCGGTTGCGATCCCCGCGTTGAGCGATTCGGCCTGCCCCGGCATGGGGATGGAGACCGCCTCGGTCGCAAGCCGGACCATCTCGTCCGAGAGGCCAGCCCCCTCGTTGCCCACCAGCCAGGCGAGCTTGCCCCTCAGGTTCAGGTCGTAGAGCGAGCGCTCGGTCCGAAGCGCGGTGGCGTAGATGGCCACGCCCTCGGCCTTGAGGCGCGAGAGGTCCTCGGCGAGCGAGGGGCGCACCAGGACGGGCAGGTGGAAGAGCGAGCCCATGGTGGCGCGCACCGCCTTGGGAGAATAGGGATCGACCGTGCCTGGGCCCACCAGCACGGCGCTCGCGCCCACCGCGTCGGCCGTGCGGATGACGGTGCCCAGGTTGCCCGGGTCCTGGAGGGCGTCGGCCACCACGAAGAAGGCGTCCTTGCTCACGCCGAGGGCGGCCTCGGGCGCGGGGATGCGGGCGATCGCCACCACCCCCTCGGGGGTCTCGGTGGTCACGAGCTGATCGAAGAGGCGCTCGGCCACCAGCGTGGTCTCGACGCCCTCGAGCACGCCGTGTCTCGCCTGCCAGGCCTCGGTGACGAAGGCCTCCACGAGCGGCCAGCCGCTCGCGAGGGCCTCCTGGATGAGCTTGGTGGTCTCGAGGAGGAAGAGGCCCGCTTGCTTGCGCCCCTTCCGGGAGTGAAGGGCGCGCAGGGCCTTGAGCTTGGGGTTCTGGAGGCTGGTGAGGATCAAGGTCTTGCGGTGCTCAGGTACTTGACCAGCCTGACCTCGTTCTTGAAGCCGGGCTGGATGTGGTAGTCGACGTGGTCCATGAGGCTGCGCATGAGGAAGATGCCGAGCCCCCCCACGCGGAACTCGGCCAGGTGCTGGTCGAGGTTGGGCGGTGGGATCTCCATCGGGTCGAAGGTGGAGCCCTTGTCGGTGATCACCACGGTGAACGCGCCGCGATCGGTGCGGATCGAGAGGTGAATCCCGAAGTCGCCCCGCTTCTGGGGGTAGGCGTGCTCCATGACGTTGGCGCAGGCCTCGTCCACCGCGAGCTCGATGCTGTCCAGGGCCTCGCTGGAGAAGCCCACGCCGGCGGCCTTCTCGCGGACGAACCCGCGGATCCGCGCGAGGTTCGCGGTATCGCTGCGGAATGTCGCTTCGAAGCAGCCACTGGCACTGGACATGGCTCTAGGTCTCCAGGAAGGCGGCGATGGCATCGCCGCGCGAGTCGTAGATCTCGAAGAGCTTGGTGAAGCCCAGCAGGTCGAAGACCTTGAAGACCTTCTGGGGCAACTGCACCACCTTGAGATCGCCGTGGTTCTGCCGGAAGTTGCTGATGGCCCCCATCAGGACGCCGAGACCGGCGCTCGAGATGTAGTCCATGAACTCGCAGTCGAGCACGACCTTGTAGTGTTTCTGCGCGACCAGGTCGTTGAGCAGCCGCTCGAGCTGAGGGGCGGTGTGAGCGTCGACGAATCCTTCAGCCTTCACGAAGGTGATGTCGCCTGCTGTTTCGACGCTTTGCCGGAAAGTTTCCAAATAGATCATCCTCTCAGGGAATTGAAGACGGCTTTCCCAACGATATTATAACCCCCCACGGTGAAATTGGCCCGGCCTTCGGGGGCACATTATTCGGCGAATGCTCGCGCGCCTCAATCGGTGAGCGCCAGCAAGACCGCGGCCGTCGTGAGGCAGCGGCTCGCGAGCGGCCGGGGACCGAGGGTGAAGTAGAAGGGTTCGGCGGCGAACCCGCCGTCTTCCTGCTGGCATCGGCTCAAGAAGCCTTCGGCGCTTTCGAGCGCGGCCGAGATGCCCGGGTCCGGCTCAAGGCGTCGCAGGGCCAGGACCGTGAAGGCCGTCTCCAGGGCGCCTGCTTCCCTTTCGGGCCGGTACTGGCCGCCGACCACCGCAAGGCCGGTCGGTCCCTGGGTGGCGGCCCAGCCGCCTGAGGGGAGCTGCGCGCGCAGCATGGCGTCGCGGGCGCGGCGCATGGCCTCGGCTGGCGCAGGGCCGAACTGCTCGGGCGCCTGTTTAAGCAGGAGATCGAACATGCGAATCGCCTGGTAGGTGCCGTAGCCGAGCCCGTAGTACCAGTAACTCGGGTAGAGCCCCCCGCTATCCTGCCGGGCGAGCCAGTCGGCGCCCATGCGCGCGTCGTGCGCGTAGCGTCCGGGATCGATCAGCAGGAGCGCACCGAGGAGGTTGCCGACCACTTCCGGGTGCACCGGGTCCGTGCCGGCGCCCCAGAGCGCGTCGGCCGCGCCCGCTTCGTCCAGGGAGGAGCACAGCCAGGTCCGGAACCGCCCCGCCTGGAGGCGGTTTTGCTCGAGCAACGCGAGGGGGCCGTCCAGGCTCTCGAGGCGATCGCGGCGCCCCACGCGGTGCAGCAGGGTCACGACCTGGGCCAGGACGTCCGCGTCGGGCGGGATCTCGGGGCACAGGTTGAAGTAGCGCCAGCCATCCGGGCTTCCCAGGGCGAGAATGGCGTCGGTCTCGCGCGCGACGATCGCCTGGGCCTCGGCGTCGTCGGGCAGGGCGGCGTGGAGGGCCATCGTGGCGAGCGCGACCTGAAAGACGGAACCGACGAGGATCGCATGGCCCATCAGGCCGAACTGGAGATCGAGGGCATCGGGAAAGCCGTCGGTGGCCTGGTTCTTCAAGAAAGCGCCAGCCCTGCCGACGAGTTGGACGGAAGCTTGCATCATGCCACAAGACCTCTCTTCACGCTTTCTTCGGGTGAGCCTGGGGGCTGAAAGCGGATGGTGTCGCGACTTCCGGCGATAGAAAAGACCGAGCTATGGTATAAGGCTACTACCCAACCCATAGGATTGCAATTTCGTGAACGTGAAACGTCTTTCTAAGCTGGCCTTCTGGGGCACCATGTCCGCGCTGCTGGTCGTGGCGGTCGCGACGTTCGTCCTCTCGCTCGCTTGGATCAATCGCCCCTTCCCGGGCTTCGTGGTCCTGCGGAACAACTCGGTCGACTCGCTTTCCTCGGCGCGCTGGACCGGCTTTCAGAACGGGATCAAGCAGCGGGATCACCTCCTGGCGGTCAACGGGACTCCGGTCCGCGACGGTGGTGAGCTCTACCGCATCGTGAGGGCGAAGCCGCCCGGCACGGTCTTCACCTACACCTTGGAGCGCCCGACTTCCGCCGGCATGTCCAAGATGAGCCTCACCGTCCCGTCGCAGCCCTTCAGGCTCAACGACTGGGTGGGGTTCTTCCTGACCTTCTGGGGGATCGGCCTTTTTCACCTGTTGACGGGCCTCTTCGTCTCGATCGTCAAGCCGGGCGACACCACCGCACGGGCGCACCTGCTGTTCTGCGTCTTCTTCGGCACCTTCCTCATGACCGCGTTCGACGGGATCGCCGATCACGTCTTCACCTACTTCCCCCACAATCCATCCTTCGCCCTGCTCGGGTTCGCGGCCCTGAACCTCGCGATGCTGGTGCCGCGGCCCCTCCCCGTGATCAAGCGCTTGCCGCGCATCCTGCTGGTCAACATGATCCTGGGCCTCGGCTACATGGCCTTCACCATGTGGAGCTTCGAGCAGCCGGCAGTATGGCCCAACAACTTCATCGGCATCCTCGCCGTCGACTCGATCTCGGTCCTGCTCATCGGGGCCTCCTCGTTCTGGGCGCGCTGGAGCGCCACCAGTTCCCCCCAGATCAAGCGGCAGGCCAACGTCATCCTCTGGGGCGCCCTCCTCGCGTTCCTGCCGGCCATCGTGTTCAACACCCTCGCCGGGCTCGGCGTCACGATCCCCTTCGGGGAGCTGACCTTCTTCGGCATGGTCATCTTCCCGGCCTCCGTCGCCTACACCATCGTCCGCCTTCGCCTCTTCGACATCGACGTCATCATCAAGCGCACCGTCACCTACTCGCTGATGTCGGTCGCCCTGGCGATGGCCTACTTCGTCCTGACCCTCGGCATCCGCAGCCTGTTCGGCACCGGCGGCCAGATGGATCCTGCGAGCATCATCGCGACCGGCGTGGTCGTGCTGCTGGTCGCGCCCCTGCGCGATCGCACCAAGGTGCTGGTCGACAAGCTCTTCTTCCGAAGCGGCTACGAC
Source organism: Pantanalinema sp. (assembly GCA_036704125.1). Taxonomy (NCBI): domain Bacteria; kingdom Bacillati; phylum Cyanobacteriota; class Cyanophyceae; order Leptolyngbyales; family Leptolyngbyaceae; genus Pantanalinema; species Pantanalinema sp. Next base: position 24,236 of record DATNQI010000011.1, read on the forward strand.
CTGGCGCGCCTGCTGACCGACTTCGGGGATCGCGCCCGAGAGACCTTCGATCCCCAGGAGCTCCTGAGGACCTTCGTCTCGACCATCGATCATGCCCTTCAGCCGACCTACGTGGCCGTCCTGCTCAAGAACGGGGAGAGCGGAGCGCTTCTGCTCCGCGAGAGCAAGGGCCTCGCCGCGCCGGGGGCCATCGTCCTGGCCCAGGAGGATCCCGCCCTCAGGGCGCTGTTCGTCGGGCGCGGCCTGTCGATCAGCCTGGATCCCATCGACCTGCCCGGGATGTCCGAGGCGACGGCCACCCCGCTGCGCCTCAAGGAGGAGCTGGTGGGGCTGGTGCTGGTCGGGCCGCGCAAGAGCGACCAGCTCTTCAACTCGACCGATCGCACGCTCATGGTGGGCCTGGGCCAGCACCTCGCGCTGTGGATCAAGAACGCCGAGCTCTTCGGTCAGCTCGCGGGCCAGGCGCGCCTCAAGCGCGAGCTCGAGATTGCCCACGAGGTCCAGACGGGCCTCTTGCCGACCTCGCTCCCCGCCATGCACGGGGTGGAGTTCGCCGCCACCTCGATCCCGGCCCTCGAGGTCGGGGGGGACTTCTACGACGTGATCCAGGTGGACGAGCACCGCTTCGGGGTGCTGATCGGGGACGTGTCGGGCAAGGGGGTGCCGGCGGCCCTCCTGATGGCCATGACCCTGGTCATCTTCCGCTCCATCGCGCCGGGCAACCCGTCGGCCACCGACGTCATGGCCAAGGCGAACGAGCTGATCTTCCTGAACCGCCCGTCGCGCAAGATGTTCGTGACGGCCTTCTACGCGGTCTACGACTCGCGCGATCGCACCCTCACCTACGCCAACGCGGGCAACCCCCTGCCCATCGGCACCAGCGGCCGCCTGGAGGCCAAGGGAGTCTCGCTCGGCATGTTCCCGACGGCGACCTACGACGGCAACACGGCCGTCATCGAGCCGGGCGAGCTGCTCGTGCTGTACAGCGACGGAGCGGAGGATGCCATCAACCCGACCAGCGAGCAGTTCGGAGAGGAGCGCCTCGCCGAGATCGTCTTCGCCAACCGCAAGGAGGCCCCCAAGGACGTGGAGGCGCGCATCCTGGAGACCATCCGCAAGTTCTCGGAAGGCTCCGACCAGTTCGACGACATCACCCTGGTGACGCTGAGGGCGAACTAGGCCTCAGCCGATGGGCTGGGGCGCGCCGGTGAGGCTCTCGAGACCCTTGAGCGCCGCGCCGTAGGCGGTGGAGGCCGCGCTCAGCTCGGGGCCCAGCACGTCCTCGAGGTCCCGGATGCGGTCGTGGGGCACCCCGCACGCGAGCAGGGCCGGCCGGGCGAGAGCGTCCTTGCCGAGCCCCATGACCGCCGCCTCGACGTGGCGCGGGTTGCCCAGGCCCGCCTGGGTGGCCACCCGGGCGATGCCCTCGGCGACCCGGGCGATCAGCTGGCGGTGCAGGTTGTCCGCGAGCTCCACCAGCTCCTGCTCCGCGAGCAGCTCCCGGTCGAGGCCGAAGGCCTGGGCCAGGTCCGAGAGCGCGGCCTCGCGGCTCATGTAGCGCCCGAAGTAGGCGTGGCGCTCGGCCAGCTCGCTGGGCACCAGGTCCAGGATCCGGGTGAGGCACTCGGTCGCGCCCATTCGCGGGTAGAGGGGGTAGGATCGGCCGCCGGTCGAGGCCTGTTTCGAGACGTAGTCGAGCGGGGTGGCCGTCATGCCGTACCACATCAGGCGCTGGGTCTCGAGCCGGGAGAGGTTGTAGCCGTCCGGGTCCGCCATGGGGCCGCCCTCGATGGCCCCGCCCCGGATCGCGATCACGTCGGTCGAGGTCGTGCCCACGTCCACGCTGAGCCCGTCCGTCACGAGCTTGCTGGCGAGGTAGGCCGAGCCCCAGAACTTGGTGGCGGCGAAGCGGAGCACCTGGCGCCCCTTCACCTCCAGTACCTCGGCGGGGTCGTACAGGACGCCGTCGGCCCCGACGAGGAAGGCCCGGTCCTCGAAGAGGGCCCGGGCCATGCGGGCGGTGTGGTGTAGGGCCGCACCGAAGGTGGGGTAGCTGTAGAAGTGGCTGGTCACCAGCACCACCCGGTCGAGCTGGCGGGCCGAAAGGCCCGACTCGGCCAGAAAGGCGCTCGCGGTGGCCATCAGCCCCCCTTCGAAGTCGATCGATCGATCGGGCATCAGGGACGGGGTGAAGGGCAGCGGATAGCCGGCCCAGCGCGCCTGGGGCGCCTCGGCGGCGCCTTCGAGCAGGACGTACTTGACCTTGGCGTTGCCCAGGTCGATGCCGAGGGTTCGGGTCATGGCGCCAGGATCTCCTTTCGTTTGGCCCCCTGCGGCTCGTACCAGCAGTGGGGATCGGGGGCCATGTAGTCGCCGGTCGCGCCGTAGGCCGCCGCCCGCGAGCCCCCGCCGCAGACCTCGAACAGCTCGCAGCTCGCGCACTTGCCGGTGATGCGCCGGGTCCGCAGCTCGGCGAGCACCGGGTGCTCCCAGAGCTCCTCGAGGCGCGACTCGCGCACGTTCCCGATCACGATGGGGGTGCGCCGGCCGGCGTAGGCCGTGCCGTCGGCGTCCAGCGCCATGAAGGAGATGCCCTCCTCGCTGTGGAAGATGTGCGGGTAGGCGAGCGTGAAGGCGCGGTCGAAGCCCGCGTCGCGGATCTCGGTCTTGGTGAAGGGGGAGCTGGCTGCCTCGACGGCGATCGCGTCGAGGGCCGCGCGGTACTCGGCGCCGGTGAGCTGGCGCAGGCGGGCTCCCGGCCCGATGGCGATGAGGCGTGCGAAGGAGAGGACGTGGATCCCCTCGCGGTTGGCGAGCGAATAGAAGCCGGGAATGGCCGTGTCGTTGACCCCCGGCATGAGGGTGACCTTGAACATCACCTCGATCCCCTCGGCGCGCAGGTTGCGGACCCCCGACAGGGCGCGATCGAAGTTGCCCCTGCCGCGGATGCGGTCGTGGGTCTCCGGGGTGGGGCCGTCCATCGAAACCTGGACCCCCAGGATCCCCCAGGCCTTGAGCGAGGCGGCCATCTCGGGGGTGATGAGCGTGCCGTTGGTGTTGAGGTGGGTCACGATGCCGAGCGACTGGGCCACCCTGACCAGCAGGCCCAGGTCGGGGCGCGAGAGCGGCTCGCCGCCGCTGAAGAGGACGTTCGGCTCGCGGCCGAGGCCCTGCGCGAGGTCGCGGACCTGGTGGAGGATGCCGATCAGCTCCTCGGTGCTGTACTCGTCGGGAAAGGCGGTGCGCACGTCCCGGTAGCAGTGGCGGCAGGAGAGGTTGCAGCGGTTGGTCACCGAGATCTGGACGAAGAACTCCCGGTCGGGTGCTGGCTCCATGGTGCTGGCTCGCTGCATCGCTTCCTTGCCTTCAAAAACAGGGGCAGGGGGGACGTGCCCCCCTGCCCTTCCTACCCGATTTGCGGGGCCTTTTAGCAGGCGGGCGTGGCTCCGCCGCCTCCCGCCGCGATGCGGCTCTCGAGGGTCATGGGGTCCACCGCACGCAGGTAGCGGTAGCTGGCCTTGAGGGATTCGCGCTCGGCGCCGCTCAGGGCGATGCCGTTGGCCGAGAGGGTGCCATCGAAGTCCGCCTCGAGCGACGTGCGCAGCTCGTGGTTGGCGGCGACGCGGTTCACGAAATCGATGAGCTTGGTGTTGGTGAGCATTGTTCATCCTCCTCGTGTTGCGGGGCTGAGTCCCATCCGTTACTTCTCTACTACCCGCGTCATAACACCTGTCTAACAGGATATCGCTTGCTTTAACCTACAATTCACGCGAATGAGTCATCCATTCATCCTGATGCAACAATCGTGCAATCTTTCTTTCCGACCGGGCGTGCCCTGAAACGGGGTACATGAGGCCCATGCAGCACTTCGATTCCCCCCAGGCGATGCCCCCGCTTGCCGAGGCCTTTCTCGCGCAGCCGCCAGGCACCGAGCCCGTGTGGTCTTCGCTCGGTCAGCTGGCATGGCACCCCGAGTGCCTGTTCAGCGAGTTCTCGCAGGGGGCAGAGCGCGTCTTCATCGCCGGAGTCGCGCGCTACGGGACCTACCTGCGCTTCTCAACTTCCGAGTTCGCGCTCGCAGAGGCGCTCGTCGCCTCGCAGGACTACCCCGAGGTGCTCGCGCGGGTATGGAACGCGACGCAAAGCCTCGTTTCCCCCGTCCAGGTGGCGGCCTTCGCCGCGCGTCTGCTCGAGGCCGGCTTGATCATCGATCGGCGAACGGGACCCGTCCGGCCGGGGCCTGCGCGCACCTGGCGGGATCTGCTTCAGTGGAAGGTGCCCCTCTGGGATCCGACCGTCTTGCTCGAGCGGCTCTCCCCATTTCTTCGCATGACGGCGAGTACTCCCTTCCTTTGGCTCGGGTGGGTGCCCTTGCTGATCGTCGCCTCCGCCAAGACCCTCGCCGACTGGGACGCGTTCGCGGGCATGATCTCCAGGCTTGCCAGCCTCGAGGAACCCTATGCGCTCGCCTGGATCTACGGGCTGCTCTTCTTGACCCTCGCGGTCCACGAGCTCGGGCACGCGGCGGTCAGCTTCGCCCTCGGGGCCCCGGTGCGCCGGATCGGGGTGATGCTGTACCTGGGGATGCCCTTCGGGTACTGCGACGTGAGCGCCGCCCACCTCCTTCCCCGCAAGCGCGATCGCATCGCCGTGAGTCTCGGCGGCCTCTATTACCAGATGGGCCTCGGGTCACTGGCGGTGATCGCCTGGGCCTGGCTGCCGGTGGGCGAGCTGGGGCGCGCGATCGCCCTCAAGCTCGCCATCGTCGCAGGCGGCTCGATCGTCTTCGACCTCAACCCCTTCGCCAAGCTGGACGGCTACTACGTGCTCGCCGACGGGCTCGGCATCCCCAACCTGCGCGATCGCTCCTTCGCCTACCTGCGCGCGAGGCTGCGCGGCGAGCGCGCCGAGCCTCTCGGGCCTGTCGAGCGTCGTCTCTTCTTGGGCTACGCCGTGCTCGGCTGCGCGGCCACCGTGGCCCTTCTCGTGCTGGGGGTGCTCTGGTGGCGCCGGATCCTGAGCACGGCCCTTCCCATGTGAGGGCAGGGGCGATTGTTGCGGCAAGATTAATTCTCGTTCAGTTGCCCGCTTCGTTGAGAGATCGTGAAGATCGCGAGGTATAAGCCCTTCAGAACGCCTGGATGGTGTTGACGCTTTGCCGCGCAAGGAGGGCAGGATGCAGGATACCAAGAGGGGAACGCTTTGGATCGGGCCGCTGCTGGCGGTCTCGCTCGCCGCCGGCTGTCAGGTCTCTCCTGGCCTCGTCCAGGAGACCTCGTCGACGGGCATGGCCCCTTCGGGAAGCGCCTACCGCATCGCCGCCAAGGGCGCTCAGCGCTACGTCGTCACCTTCGCGCTCGAGAAGATCCCCTCCGACTTCGCGGCCACGGTCGCCGGAGCGGGCGGCACCCTGCTCCATTGCCTCGACGGCATGGGCGTCGCGCTCGTCGTTTCCGACCAGGCGAGCTTCGCTTCCAGGCTCGCCAAGGTGGGCGGCGTCGAGAGCGTCGAGGCGAGCACCCGGCAGGGCCTGGTTCAGAAGGCCTACGCCGCGGGCTTCGACCCGAGCGTCGAGGCGCCGGACCCCACTGGCGCCTCGGGCGAGCCCCTCTCGGGCTACCAGTGGGGCCTCGACAGCATCCATGCCCCCGAGGCCTGGGATCGGGGCTACACCGGCCGGGGCGTGCGCGTCGCGGTGCTGGACACCGGGGTGGATGACCAGAACCCGGACCTTGCGCCCAACCTCGACCGACGCCGCAGCACCTCCTTCGTGGGCGAGGAGCCGACCTTCGTCGACTACAACGGCCACGGTAGCCACGTGGCGGGCATCATCGCCGCGGCCAGGAACGGCTACGGCGTGACCGGCGTGGCCCCCGCGGCCTCGATCATCGCCGTCAAGGTGATGGGCGCCGACGGCTGGGGCGACGACTTCGGGATCCTGCAGGGCATCAAGTACGCGGCCGACCAGGGCGCGCAGGTGATCAACATGAGCCTCACCTCGCTGGGCGAGGACCGTCCGACCATCAAGGCCTACCGCCACGCGGCGCGCTACGCCAAGAAGAAGGGATCGATCATCGTCGCGGCCGTCGGCAACGGCGGCATGAGCGGCAAGGACATCGACCCGGCCCTCTTGCCCGCCGAGCTGGACGGGGTGATCGCCGTCTCGGCGGTCGGTCCCCAGAACCAGCAGGATTTCGACGCCTTCGCCCTCTACAGCAACTACGGCCGGAACCTGGTGGACATCGCGGCGCCGGGCGGCGGCATCGGCTTCGATCCGGCGACCTTCACCCCGGTGATCCACACCAAGCGCGATCTGGTCCTGAGCACCTGGAGCACGCAGGCGCGAAGCTACTCCGAGGGGGGCTTCGATTTCCAGGCGGCGCCTCACATGTTCCTGGCCGGCACCAGCATGGCCACGCCGCACGTGAGCGGAGTGCTCGCCCTGATGCTCCAGAGCAAGCCTCGCCTCTCGGGCGCCGAGGCCCGCCGCGCCGTGCTGAACTCCGCGGACGACCTGGGCCCCAGGGGGCGCGACGCCTACTACGGCGCCGGCCGGGTCAACGCCCTGCGCGCGATCCAGTAATCCCCCTCCTGTCGCGGCGCCCTCCGACTTCGGAGGGCGCCGTTTTTTTCGTTGACAGGAGAAAAGGTGTGGGTTAAAGTAACCTTAACCCTTAGTTAAGAGATTCTTTCTTGAAGGAGGCGGCATGAAGACGGCGAAGGCGGGAATTGCGATCGCGCTCTTGCTCAGCGGCTGCGGCCGCGCGGTGGCGCCCGCCGTCTCGGTCGCCCCGCCCCGCGCCCAGGCCGCCGCGAGCGTCGCGCCCAAAGCGCCCGCGGCGCCGCTCGCGAGCGCGCCGGTTGCCCCCGTGTCCGCGGCCCCCGAGGTGCCCCCCGCCTCCGCCGAGGAGCTCCAGTGGGAGCACCTGCGCGCCATCGGCCAGGCCGGCGGCCTGGTCAAGGGCCTCTCGAGTCTCACCGCCGAGACGAGCGCCCCCTACGCCACCCAGATCGTGCCCGAGACCACCCAGGCCAAGGCCCAGGCCCTGGCGCGCGCCTGGGCCCCCGATGCCCGCCAGGCCTACATCGGCTGGGGCTTCTGGAAGGTCTCGCTGCTCAGCCGGGTCCGCCACACCTACTACTCCCCTTCCAAGAAGCGCGTCCTCAAGCTGGAATACAGCGTGACCTCGGCCTTCCTCAGCCAGACCGAGGAGGACGGCGAGGGCTACGACCTGGGCTTTTTGGCCCTGCGCGACGCCTACGACGTCAGCGCCTTCCAGGTCAAGGACGCCCATTCGCGCGCCCGCAGCTACGGGTATCGGCCCGGCAAGAATACCACCGCTTGCCTGCTGAATTTCGTCCTGCTGGGTCCGGTCTGGTGCTTCATCGACGACCGCACCTGGGAGCCCACGGTGCTCATCAAGGCGGAGTCGGGCGAGGTGGTCACCGGCGGCCCGCTCATGTGGGCGGCTTCCTTCCTGATCGCCCGGGCCGCCGCACAGTAAGGGAGCCGCAAGCGGCCTCTGGGAGGCCTCGCTGCCGCTTGCCGGGCGCCTTTACAGCCAATTGCCCCCCCTTCTATAATGAGAGACGCTTAGAAGAGGGCTCCATCTTGGCTTATCGCTCGTCTTTCCGCCGCCGGCTGGCCATCGCCATCGCCGTCGGCCTGACCATCCCCCTGTCGGCACCC
>DATNQI010000012.1 GCA_036704125.1 Pantanalinema sp.
AACAAGGTCAGCCCCCCCTTCCGGGTCGGCGAGTTCGACCTGATGTTCGGCGAGGGCGTCAGCCGCGAGGGCTGCGTGCTGGACATGGCCGTCGAGCACGAGATCGTCAAGAAGAGCGGCTCGTGGTTCAGCTACGGCGACGGCAAGATCGGCCAGGGCCGCGACGGCGCCAAGGCCTTCCTCCAGGCGAACCCCGAGCTCTTCGCCGAGATCGAGGGCCTGGTGCGCGCCAAGGTCTTCGGCGCCCAGGAGCCCGAGCTCGCGGGTGTCCGCTGAGCGTCGTGATCGGCTAAGATAGCCTTAGATGCCGCTTCGCGCGGCTCGCCGAGAGACGGGCCGCGCACGAAACTAGAAAGAGAGGGGCGGCCATGGTCGCACTCGACGCGATCTTGCTGCTGCTTGCGCTCGCCGGTCTCGCGGTTGCCGGCGGTCTGTTCCACGCCGCCAGCAAAAGGCGCGAGGCGGTCGACAAGGCCCTGGCCGAGGCCGAGGTCCGCGCCAGGGAGCTCGTCGCCAAGGCCGACGCCGACGCGCAGAACCAGCACAAGGCCCTCATCCTCGAAGCCAGGGACGAGGCGCTGCGCCTCAGGCGCGATGCCGAGCGCGAGCTCAAGGAGCAGCAGGCCGAGGTCTCGCGCCGCGAGAGCCGCGCCCGCCAGAAGGAAGAGACCCTCGATGCCAGGGCCGAGGCCGTCTCGCGCAAGGGCGAGGAGCTGTTCGCGCGCGAGCGCGAGCTCCTGGCGCTGCAAGAGGAGGCCGAGCGCTTGCGCGAGAGCCAGCTTCTCGAGCTGCAGCGCGTGGCTGCGCTCGGCGCCGAGGACGCCAGGAAGCTGCTCTTGACCAAGCTCGAGCACGAGCTTGAGCGGGAGTCGGCCCTGATGATCAAGCAGGCCGAGCAGGAGGCCCGCGCCATCGCCGACAAGAAGGCCCGCGAGATCGTCACCACCGCCATCCAGCGCTGCGCGGTGGATCACTGCGTGGAGGGCACCGTCTCGGTCGTCACCCTCCCCTCCGACGACATGAAGGGCCGCATCATCGGGCGCGAGGGCCGCAACATCCGCGCCCTGGAGAGCGCGACCGGCATCGACCTGATCGTCGACGACACCCCCGAGGCGGTCGTCCTGTCCAGCTTCGACCCGGTGCGCCGCGAGATCGCCCGCCGGGCCCTGGAGGCCCTCATCGCCGACGGCCGCATCCACCCCCAGCGCATCGAGGAGCAGGTCGAGAAGGCCCGCCGCGACGTGGAGGCCCAGATGAAGGAGGACGGCGAGGCCGCCCTCCTGGAGGTCGGGGTCCAGGGGGTGCACCCCGAGCTGGTCAAGATCCTCGGCCGCCTGCGCTACCGCACCTCCTACGGCCAGAACGTGCTCGCCCACTCCAAGGAGGTCTGCTACATCGCGACCATGATCGCCGAGGAGCTGGGAGCCAACGTGCAGGTCGCCAAGCGCGCGGCGCTCATGCACGACCTGGGCAAGGCCGTGAGCCACGAGATGGAGGGCTCCCACGCCGTGAACGGCGCCGCCATGGCGGCCAAGTACGGTGAGAACCCCGCGGTGGTGCACGCCATCCGGGCGCACCACAACGACGAGGAGCCCGCCACCGTCGAGGCGGTCATCTGCCTTCTGGCCGACGCGATCTCCGCGGCGCGCCCCGGGGCCAGGCGCGAGAACATCGACATCTACGTCAAGCGCCTCCAGAAGCTCGAGGAGATCGCGAGCTCCTTTCCCGGCGTCGAGCGCACCTTCGCCATCCAGGCGGGCCGCGAGATCCGGGTGATGGTCCAGCCCGAGGTGGTCGACGACGTCATGGCCCACAAGATCGCGCGCGAGATGGCGTCGCGCATCCAGAGCGAAATGGAGTATCCTGGCATGATCAAAGTCACGGTCATCCGGGAGACCCGTTCGACCGAGTTCGCCAAGTAAACACGGGATCCCGCTCCCCGGGCGAGCGCGCCCGGGGCGAACGAGTTAGAAATGGAACGCCTTCATGTCGGCGCATCCGAGTGCCCTCCACGTGGTCGTCATCGGGGACGTGGTGGGGCATCCAGGCCATCAGGCCATCCTCAAGGGCCTGCCTCGCCTTCGCAAGCAGCTCCCGGTCGATCTGGTGATCGCGAACGGTGAGAACGCCTCGGGCGGCTTCGGCCTCCAGGAGAAGACCTACCACCTGCTGCGCGACGCCGGGGTCGACGTCATCACCCTCGGCAACCACGCCTGGGACAAGAAGGAGATCTTCGACTACATCGACGACGCCGATCGCGTCGTGCGGCCCGCCAACTACCCCCCCGGCACCCCCGGGCGCGGGTCCACCCTGGTCACGGTCGCCGGCACCCCGGTCGCCGTCATGCAGCTGATGGGGCGGGCCTTCATCAACGTCGGGGACTGCCCGTTCCAGACGGCCGAGCGCGAGCTGAAGAAGCTCAAGACCCAGGCCAAGGTCATCATCGTGGACATGCACGCCGAGGCCTCCTCCGAGAAGCTCGGCATGGCCTTCATGCTCGATGGTCAGGTGAGCGCCGTGATCGGCACTCACACTCACGTTCAGACCGCCGACGAGCAAATTTTTCCGCGCGGAACCGGGTATATTACGGATGCGGGAATGACCGGGCCCCGCGACTCCATCCTCGGGATCCGGCCGGAGCTGGCGCTGAAGCGCATGCGCCAGCACTTGCCGGTTCGCTTCGAAGTCCAGGAGGGGGAAGGGGTCTTCTCGGCCGTGTGGCTCTCGATCGATCCCCAGACCGGACGCACGCTCTCGATCCAGCGCATCCACTACCGCTAGCGTCACTCCTCATCGTCGGCCCCCGGGGCCTCATCATCGGGAGGATCGAACGTGGAGGTTTTCAAGGTTTCCGCCAAGTCCAACCCCAGCGCCGTGGCGGGTGCTCTGGCCGGCGCCCTTCGCGAGCAGGGCCGGGCCGAGATGCAGGCCATCGGGGCCGGGGCCCTCAACCAGGCGATCAAGGCGGTCGCCATCGCCCGGGGCTACGTGGCCCCCGGCGGCATGGACCTGGTCTGCATCCCCGCCTTCATCGACATCGTCATCGAGGGCGAGGAGCGCACCGCCATCAAGCTGATCGTCGAACCTCGCTAGGGAGCTTCCCTGCCCTTCTCAGGCTCGGGCCTTTGGCCCGGGCCCGGTTTCGCTTAGAATAGTCGCGATCCCGCACGACCCAGCGTGGAAGGGGAGCCCATGAAGGCCGATCTGCACCTCCATACCACCTGCTCCGACGGGCGCCTCAGTCCCGAGGCCCTCGTCCTGGCGGCCGCGCGCGCGGGGCTCTCGGCGATCGCCGTGACCGACCACGACAACACCGACGCCGTCGCCGAGGCGATGGCCGCGGTCGCGGAGCGCGGCCTCAAGCTGGAGGTGGTCCCGGGGGTCGAGGTCACGGCGATGCGCGGCGACACCGAGCTGCACATTCTCGGCTACTTCGTCGATCCCCGGGCTCCCGGCTGGCAGGAGGCCATGGCGCGAGCGCGGCGCGAGCGCGAGCAGCGGGCGGCCGCGTTCGTCGCGAAGTTCGCGGCGCACGGCATCCGCCTCGGCCTCGACGCGGTCCAGCGCCACGCGGGGGATGGGGCGATCGGGCGTCCGCACGTGGCCCGCGCCCTGGTGGAGGCGGGCGCCTGCGGCACCGAGCAGCAGGCCTTCGACCGCTACCTGAACCCCGGCTGCCCGACGTTCGTGCCGCGCGGCGGCATGGATCCCAAGGAGGCGATCGCCTTGATCCATGCGGCCGGCGGCGTCGCCTCGCTCGCCCACCCGCGCAGCGTCCCTTTGAGCGAGCCGGACGCGAAGGGCGAGACGCTGCTCGCCTATCTGGTCGCCTGCGGCCTGGACGCGCTGGAGGTGATTCACCCGTCGGCCACCTCGATGCTGCGCGCGCACTACGCGCGGCTGGCGGCCGAGAATGGCCTGCTGGTGACGGGGGGCTCGGACGACCACGGTCCGAGACCCGGCCATCCGAGCCGCATCGGGGACCTGAGCGTCCCCTACTCCTGGCTGGCCGCGCTTGGCGCGCGTCGTCCGAGAAGCACCGGGGAGGTTTCGGCAAACTACGCTGGACCTTTGCGGGAAAGCTTCTATAATGGGACCATCAAGCAACGGTCCCAGTCTCAATGAGGGAGTGGCTTATGGAACTCGTGATCAAAGGACACCACGTCGAGGTGACGGACGCGCTGCGCGACTACGCCGACAAGAAGGTCGGCCGGGTCGTCCGCAACGTGGATGGGGTCATCGAAACCCAGGTCGAGCTCTCGGTCAACAAGAACCCGAGCGTGCCCGAGAACCAGATCGTCGAGGTCACCCTGTTCGCCAAGGGCACGGTGATCCGCGCCGAGGTCAGCACCGAGAGCATGTATGCCTCGCTCGACCTGGTCGCGGACAAGCTGGAGCGTCAGATCCGCCGCTACCGCCAGAAGCTCCAGGGCCACGATCGCCACAACCGTCAGAAGACGGCCACGGCGGTTGCCGCCGAGCCCATGGTCGAGGCGGTCGAGGAGGTCGAGCGCGAGATCGTTCGCACCAAGTCCTTCCCGGTTCTCGCCATGTCGCCGGACGACGCGGCGGTCCAGATGGAGCTGTTGGGTCACAACTTCTTCATGTTCATCAACCAGTTCACCAGCCAGGTGAACGTGATCTACCACCGCAAGGACGGCAACTACGGCCTCATCGAGCCGACCGCCTAGTCCATCACCACTTCGGGGCCGGCGCTTGCGCCGGCCCCGTTCGATTTTTCAGAGGCCGCCCTTGTCCACCCCCGAGCACGATCAGATCGCCATGCGCGATCGCCTCGCCGGCGAGATGACCTTCGTCGAGCACCTCGAAGAGCTGCGCTGGCGCATCGTCAAGTCGCTCGCCGCCCTCGCCGCGGGCTTCGGTCTCGCCTTCGTCTACAGCCGCCTCCTCATGGCCTGGCTCTCGGTGCCCGCCGGCGACACCCGCTTCATCTTCACCTCGCCGGCCGAGTACTTCATGGCCAGCCTCAAGGTCGCCTTCTTCGCCGGCCTCTACCTGGCCCTGCCGGTGATCCTCTACCAGCTGGTGGCCTTCGTGGCCCCGGGGCTCACCCCGACCGAGCGGCGCTGGGTGCTTCCCGTGGTGGCGGGCTCGTTCCTGCTCTTCACCGCGGGCGGGGCCTTCGCCTACTACGCCCTCTTGCCGGCGGGCCTGCACTTCCTTTTGGGGTTCGCGCCCTCCACCGTGGCCCCGATGCTCTCGATCGGGACCTACCTGGGCTTTGCGGCCTCGCTGCTCTTCGCTTCGGGCTTCATCTTCGAGCTGCCGCTCGTGCTCCTGGCGCTCGCCTGGATCGGGGTGGTCTCGTCGGCGATGCTCGCCAGGTTTCGCAAGGTGGCGATCGTGCTCGCGCTCGCCATCGGGGCGGTCATCACCCCCTCGGCGGACATCTTCAGCCAGCTGATGCTGGCGCTCGCCCTGGTGCTGCTCTACGAGCTGAGCGTCTGGCTCATCCGGCTCACGGGCAAGTAGGATCCAGGCGCCGCCCGATCACTTCCAGAACTGCCAGCCCTTTTTCTCGGGCTTGTCGGCGGCCGTCCTGGCGACGACCGCCGGCCGTGCGCTCAGCGCGCCGGTCTGCGGCTTGGCCTGGGGCTTGGCCGCGGGCCTGGACTGCTCCCAGTCGAAGATGCCGAGCCGGATGACGTCGAGGTTGGAGGCCGAGAGGCCGAGGTACCGGTAGGCGTCCAGGTCGCTGCGCTCGGCCCTGGCGCCGAGGAAGGCCTGCCAGGCCTTGGCCATCATGGCCTGCTCGGTGATGAAGCCGACGGCGGGGATCCAGTGGGCGACGCCGATGGTGAGGGTCCGGCGCAGGTTGAGGTTCTGCAGGCCCTGGGTCGCGTAGAACTCGTTGCGCATCTGGTGGGCGATGCGCGCGAGCGGCACCTTGAGGCTGCCCTTGTCGACCGAGCCGAGGCTGAGCACGATGAACCGGTCGAAGCGCATGGCGAAGTCGGCGACCTTGCGCCGGGGCCCTCGCTCGAGGCGGATGGAGCGCTCGGTGGCCGTCTGGGCGCGCTTGAGCAGCCGCTCGCGCATGGTCTCGGCCTCCTGCGCCTGCAGGGGGATGGCGTCCTCGATCTCGACGATGGCGAAGGCCATGCCGGCCAGGTAATGGTTGCCCAGCTCCAGCTCCTCGCGCAGGCGCGTCATGAGCCGGGGGTAGTCGGGGTGAGATGCGAACGGCGGCGTCGTGGTGTCCATGGTAGGGATTATACCCGCCGCGCCCGAACTCGTACGCTTCGTTCACGGCCTGCACCATCGCGCTCCTGCTCGCCGTCACGCGGCCGTCCGGGGCAACCCCCTCGTGCCGCAGGCAAGGGGGCCTAGCGCCTCTTGCGGTAAGCGCGGGCCTCGACGAGGCTGGTGAACTGGATCCGCTGCCGGGTATGAAATTTCCGGTGGCGGATTGCCATTCGCCGAGGTTGAGAGAAGGGGATTGCGTGAGGGAAGCTCGCTCGATAGGGATCGGTTTGCTCGGGTGCGGGGTGGTCGGGCAGGGGGTGGTGCGCCTCCTGGCGAATCGGCCTGAGCTGCACCTCGTGGCGGTCGCCGTGCGCGACCCGGGGCGCGATCGCGGCCTCGAGCCCTCCCTGGTCACCACCGATTCGCAGGCGGTCGTCGATCACCCCGACGTCCGCGTCGTGATCGAGGTCATGGGGGGGCTTGAGCCCGCGCGATCGCTCGTCCTGCGCGCCATCCGCAACGGCAAGCACGTCGTCACCGCGAACAAGGCCTTGCTCGCCCATCACGGGCGCGAGATCGTCGAGGCCGCCCGTAACGCCGGCGTCGAGGTCTACTTCGAGGCGGCGGTCGGCGGCGGCATCCCCGTCATCATGCCCCTCAAGCGAGGCCTCGCCGCCAACGCCGTCCAGCGCATCAGCGGCATCATCAACGGCACCACCAACTACATCCTCACCCGCATGGCCCAGGAGGGCGATACCTTCGCCGACGCCCTCGCCGAGGCCCAGCGCCTGGGCTACGCCGAGGCCGACCCGACCGCTGACGTGGCGGGCCACGACGCGGCCCACAAGCTCGCCATCCTGGCCTCCATCCTCTCGGGGGCCTTCGTATCCCTGGAGACGGTTCACCGGGAGGGCATCGAGCGCCTGACCCCCAGGGACCTCGCCTACGCCCGGGAGCTGGGCTACGCGGTCAAGCTGCTCGGCATCGCTCGCCGGGCGGGCGATCGCCTCGAGGCCCGCCTGCATCCCGCCATGATCCCGCTCTCGCATCCCCTCGCGCGGATCGACGGGGTCACCAACGCCGTCACGGTGGTGGGCGACGCGGTCGGCGAGGTCACCTTCTCGGGCCCCGGGGCGGGCTCGCTGCCCACCGCGAGCGCGGTCGTGAGCGACGTCCTGAACCTGGTCGAGGCCATCGAGAGCGCCTCGCCGCCGAGCCGCCTGATGGACGGGTGCGCCGCCGGCGAGGCCCAGGTCGTGCCCATCGGCGAGATCGAGACGGCCTACTACCTGCGGCTTTTGACCGAGGATTTGCCCGGGGTGCTCGGGGCGGTCGGCTCCCTGTTCGGGGCGCGGGGCGTCTCCATTCGCTTCTTCGTCCAGAAGGAGGTGCGCGACGGCCTGGCCGAGCTGGTCTTCGTCACGCACGCGGTGCGTGAGCAGGCCTTCAGGGACGCGCTCGCCCAGGTCGAGGCCCTGCCGGCCCTCAAGGAGGTGGCGGCGCTGATCCGGGTGGAGGAGGATGCGAATGGACGCTGAGCGGAAGGGCCGCGCCTGGCCCGGCCTGATCGAGAGCTACCGGGACTTCCTGCCGGTCGGGCCCGAGACGCCCGTGGTGACCCTCAACGAGGGCTGGACGCCCCTGGTGCGGCTGGAGAACCTGGCCAGGGCCATCGGCCTGCCGGAGCTTCGCCTCTACGCCAAGCTGGAGGGGGCGAACCCGACCGGCTCCTTCAAGGACCGCGGCATGACCATGGCCGTCACCAAGGCAAAGGAGGCGGGCGCCGAGGCGCTGATCTGCGCCTCGACGGGCAACACCTCGGCGGCGATGGCGGCCTACGCCGCGCGCGCCGGCATGCGCTGCTACATGCTGGTGCCCGACGGCTACGTGGCCCTCGGCAAGCTCGCCCAGGGCATCCACTACGGGGCGCGCGTCATCCCCGTCAGGGGCAACTTCGACGCGGCGCTTTCCCTGGTGCGCGCCATCTCGGCGCGCCACCCGGTGACGCTGGTCAACAGCGTCAACCCCTTCCGGATCGAGGGCCAGAAGACCGCCGCCTTCGAGCTGTGCGACCAGCTGGGCGAGGCCCCCGACATGCTCTCCATCCCGGTGGGCAACGCCGGCAACATCACGGCCTACTGGAAGGGGTTCAGGGAGTACCACGCTGCCGGCAGGGCCGCCTCGACTCCTCGCATGCTGGGCTTCCAGGCCTCGGGGGCGGCGCCCATCGTCCGGGGGCGCCCCGTCGAGCACCCCGAGACCGTCGCGACCGCCATCCGCATCGGCAACCCCGCGAGCTGGCAGGGGGCCCTGGCGGCCGTCGCGGAATCGAGGGGCCTCGTCCGGGACGTGACCGACGACGAGATCCTCGAGGCCTACCGCATGCTCGGCCGCCTGGAGGGCGTCTTCTGCGAGCCGGCCTCGGCGGCCTCGGTGGCCGGCGTCGTCAAGCTCGCGCGCGAGGGCTTCTTCGCCGGCGACGAGCGCGTCGCGTGCGTGCTGACGGGCAACGGCCTCAAGGATCCGGACACGGCCATGCGCGGGATCGACCAGGCCCCCGTCGCGGTCGAGGCCGACGAGGAAGCGGTGCTCGCCGCAATGGGCTTTGTTTAGCTTCGATTAAGTCCGTTTAGTTTGGATTAAGACTCGGCAAAATCTTGCTTGGTTTCCTTGTGGCGGCTTTCGCGCCGGTGTTATGGTTTAAATCCTGATTATTAGACCGTTATCGATCGTCAATGATGCCGCTCGATCCCCGAGGAGGACCTCATGGCCAAGCCCCTTCACTCTCTGACGACCGCCGCGGTCATGGCGGCGGCCGTGAGCGTGCTCGGCTGCGCCGGGGTGGGGCCGGTCCCGACCGGCGACGCCGCGGGTGCGGGCAAGGCCGTGGTGTTCGGTGTCGACGGCGAGGCCCAGCTGCTCGTGAAGCCCAGGGAGGGTCGGGCCTTCCGCTCGCCCGTGGGACGCTCGCTCGGGGACATCGAGGATCTGGGGGTCCAGCTGTACTCGGTCCCGGCGAACCAGCTCGCAAAGACCCTCGCGACCTTGCAGGCCAACCCGGACGTCGAGTACGCCGAGCCCTCGTACCGGGTGAAGGCCTTCGATCTTCCCTCGCGCGACGAGGGGGTCCCTAACGATTCCCTCTACGCCCAGCAGTACGCCCCCCAGGTCGTGCAGGCCCCGCAGGCCTGGCGCACCAGCAAGGGGAGCGGCATGGTCATCGCCGTGCTGGACACGGGCCTCGACACCACCCACCCCGAGTTCGCGGGCCGGGTGGTCGAGGGCTTCAACGCCATCACGCGCAAGAGCGACGTCAAGGACGATCACGGCCACGGGACGCACTGCGCCGGGGTCGCGGCCGCCGCGGTCAACAACGGCCAGGGCATGGCGGGCATCGCCCCGGAAGCCAAGATCATGCCCATCAAGGTCCTCGCCGCCGACGGGGCGGGATCCGACGCCTACGTGGCGCGGGGGATCTCGTGGGCCGTCAAGCACGGCGCCGACGTGATCAGCCTCAGCCTCGGCGGCCCCGGCGAGAACAAGACCCTTGCCGCCGCGGTCACGGCCGCTCTCAGGAAGGGCGTGCCGGTGATCTCCGCCATGGGCAACGACGGCAGTGGCGAGAAGGCCTTCCCCGCGGCCTATCCCGGCGTGATCGCGGTCGGGGCCACCAACGCCAAGGATCAGGCGGCGGACTTCTCCCAGCACGGCGACTGGATCTCGGTGGCGGCCCCCGGCGTCCAGATCCTCTCGACCTTCCCGACCTACAGGGTCACCCTCAACGAGTACGGCTTCGGGCTCAACTACGCGGTCCTCGACGGGACCTCGATGGCGACGCCGGCGGTGGCGGGCCTGGCTGCTCTCATGCGCGCGCGCTTCGGGAAGTCGATGACCCCCGAAAAGCTCAAGGCGAAGCTGGAGGGGGCGGCGGACAAGGTGGGGGGCCTGTCGGCCTTCGACCCTCACTTCGGCAACGGGCGCGTGAACGCGGCGCGTGCCCTGCAGTAGCGGCTCGACGGGCGCGGCGTGCTGTTTGAACGCCAGCCTATCGGGTATACTATTGCTGCCCTTTCCCCGGCGATTCACCTGCCGCAGAGGAGGCTTCGTTTGACTTTCCCGCTCCGTCCGCTGCTGGGTCTCGGCATGGCGCTGGCTGCAGCGATCGCCCTGGTTGCGCACCCCCAACCGGCCGAGGCGTACAAGCCCCGCGTCCTGCGGATGGGCTTCGTCCCTTCCGAGAACGTCCAGGAAGTCATGCGCAACGCGCAGCCCATCGTGGCCATGATGCGCAAGGAGCTCGGCATGGACGTGGTCCCCTTCGTGGCGACCGACTACACCGGGGTCATCGAGGCCATGCGGGCCAAGCGCCTGGACGTGGCCTTCTTCGCCCCCGGCGCCTACGTGCTCGCCGAGCGCCAGGCCAAGGCCAAGGTGATCCTCAAGGTCGTGCGGGGCGGCAAGGACGTCTTCTACACGGCGATCATCACCCACAAGGCCACGGGCATCAAGTCCATCAAGGACCTCAAGGGCAAGACCTTCGCCTTCGTGGACCCGGCCTCGCTGTCGGGCTCGCTCTACCCCAAGGTCATGCTCCTCGACGAGGGCCTCAACCCCGAGCGCGACTTCAAGCGGGTGGTCTACGCGGGCGGCCACGACGCGACGGTGCTCGCCGTCCTCAGGCGCCAGGTGGACGCCGGGGCGACCTTCGCCAACGACACCACCGGCCATCACGGCGCCTGGGACGAGTTCCTCAAGGATCCCAAGCAGCGCGAGCAGATCCAGGTGGTGGCTTACTCGCGACCGGTGCCCGCCGACAACATCGCGGTGGCCGCCGATCTCGACCCCGAGTGGGTGGCGCGCATCCGCGCGGCCATGCTCAAGATCAGCGCCTCGCCTCAGGGGCGAGCGCAGCTCAAGAAGATCTACCACATCGACGGCTTCAAGGCCGCCACGCCGGCCGAGTACGCCCCGGTACGCGAGGTGTTCGACCGCGTGGGGTTCAAGAGTCGGTAGAAAGCCAGGAACCAAAGCGTGGACCACTTCCTCCAAGTCCAGGGGCTCAAGAAGGCCTACTCCAACGGCCCCACCGTCCTCCACGACGTGAGCTTGACCTTCAAGCCCGGCGAATTCTCGGTGATTCTCGGCCTCTCGGGGGCGGGGAAATCGACCTTCCTGCGCTGCCTCAACCGCCTGATCGAGCCCACCGAGGGCCGGATCCTCATCCCGCGCGACCTCATCTCGCCCGACGGCACCGGCGAGCTCGACCTGGCCCGCGCCAGCTCCCACGAGCTTCGCCTCTGGCGCCGCAAGGTCGGGATGATCTTCCAGCACTTCAACCTGATCAAGCGCCTGTCGGTGATCGACAACGTGCTCGCGGGCAGCCTCGGCTACGCCGGGGTGCTGCCCGGCATGCTGCGCCTCTTCTCGAGCGCCGAGCGCGATCGCGCCCTCTACAACCTCGAGCGCGTCGGCCTGCTCGACCATGCCTACAAGCGCGCGGACGCCCTCTCGGGCGGCCAGCAGCAGCGGGTGGCGATCGCTCGCGCCCTGATGCAGCGCCCCACCGTGATCCTGGCCGACGAGCCCGTCGCCTCCTTGGACCCCAAGCTCGCCAGGCAGATCCTCGACATCCTCAAGCGCGTGGCGGCCGAGGACGGGCTCACGGTCATGGTGAGCCTGCACGTGCTCGAGCTGGCGCGGGCCTACGGCGACCGGATGATCGGCTTCCACGGCGGCCGGGTGATCTTCGACGGAGCCCCCGACCAGCTGGACGACAAGGCGGTCCAGCAGATCTACAGCCGCGGCACTGCCCAGCTCCAACCCGTGTGAGGCCATGATGCGCTCCTATACCAAGCCCCTGGATCCCCTCAAGCCCCACGTCCCCACCCGGTTCCCCGAGCGCCCCAGGCGCGCCAGGACGCCGTGGGCCCTCGGCGCCCTCATGGTCCTCTTGCTGGTCTGGGCCTTCGCCGGGGTGCAGTTCAACCTCAAGGAGCTCGTCGAGGGCACGCCCAAGATGGTGGAGTGGGTCCAGCAGAGCCTGCCGCCCGACCTCTCGACCATCACCGACCCCGGGCGCTACGCCCTGCCGAGCGAGGTCACGCCCGCGCAGCTCCTGGCGCCCTCGGTCCTGACGCCCGAGCAGGCCGAGATCAAGGACCGCTGGTGGGCCAACACCTTCCCCCAGACGGTGCTCGGGGCGACCATCCAGACCATCCAGATGGCCTTCGCGGGGACCTTCCTGGCGGTGCTCTTCGCCTTCCCCCTCTGCTTCCTGGCGGCGCGCAACACCAGCCCGCACCCCTACGTCTATCACGCGGTCAAGCTCGCCGTGAACTTCCTGCGGACCATCCCCGACTTCGCCGTCGGCCTGGTGCTCATCACGGCCATCGGCCTGGGGCCCTTCACCGGCACCATGGCCCTGGCCTTCCACACGGCGACGGTGCTGATCAAGCTCTTCGCCGAGGAGGTGGAGAACATCGACGGCGGCGTGGTGGAGGCGATCCAGGCCACCGGGGCGCGCTACGTGCAGGTGCTCGCCTTCGCGGTGGTGCCCCAGGTGATGCCCGGCTTCATCTCGTCGGTGCTCTACCGCTTCGAGACCAACATCCGCGCGGCCGCGGTGCTGGGCCTCATCGGCGCGGGCGGCATCGGCTTCATCATGAAGAGCGACTTCAGCCTCTTCCAGTACCCGCAGGCGGCGACCACGGTCCTGGTCCTGATCGTGCTGGTCATGCTGGTGGACTACACCTCGGCGCGCCTGCGCAAGATCGTGATCTAGCTTGAAGCCGGCTCCTTTAGCTCGCTCGGTTCTCTGGCTCGTCCCCGTCACGCTGATCGCCTTCTTCGCGACCGCCGTGCTGTGGGGGATCGTGGGCCCCCTCTTCATCCCCGCCCTGCGGGGCAACGAGCGGCTCATCTCCCTGACCGGCTTCTTCCCGATCGAGCTGGTCGGGGTGCTGGGGCCCGCGCTGCTTGCATGCAAGCTGGGCAAGGTCGATCTCCGGGGGGCCTTCCCCTTTCGCCCGGTGGCGTGGTGGCGCGTCTTGCTCGTCGTGGGGGCCACCTTCGGGCTCGCGCTCGTCATCACCTACATGCAGGGCTGGTTCGCCCAGGCGACTGGCCTGCCGTACCCCGAGGACGTCACCGACCTGATCCGGGCCCACACGCCCGCTCAGTGGGTGTTCATGCTGGTGGCCGTGGCCTTCGTGCCCGCCTTCGCCGAGGAGATGGTCACGCGGGGCTACATCCAGTCGGCCCTGGTGCCGCGGCTGGGCCTCGGCTGGGGGATCCTGCTGACGGCTGGGATCTTCGCCCTCATGCACTTCCTGCCCGCGGGCATCCCGACCTACGTGATCCTCGGCATCTGGCTGTCGTGGGTGCGGCATCGCACGGGCTCGATGGTGGGCACCGTCGCCGCCCACGCCACCAACAATACCCTTGCGCTCTTGCAGGCGAACCTGGTCCCCGAGGCCTACTGGGCGGCGAACATCGCCTGGGTGCTACCGGTGGGCGTGCTGGTGTTCGGGGGCCTAGGGTACCTGGCCTTAAGGAACTTGGATTAGATCCCCCCACCCCTCCCCCGCCCCCGGTGGGGCGGGGCTGGGGGTGGGGGGATACAAGCAAGTTCCTCCGACTCAGCCGCGGGCGCTATTGTTCGGCCTGCGGCTGGATCGCGGGCTTCGGGAAGGGCAGGGTCGCGCTGTCCTTGGCCACGGCGATGACCAGGAGCGGCACCTCGGCCGGGATCATCAGCGCCTGCACCATGTGCGTCCCCATCTTGCGCGGGGCCGGGGTGTTGTCCATGGCCGCGACCATGTGCTCGCGGATCGCGGCATGGTACTTGGCGGGGATGCCCGACTGCACCAGGAAGCTGTCCAGCAGCTCGCGCTCCGCCTTGAGCACCTCCGGGTCGCCGACCACGGGGATCGCGAAGATCTCGCTTTCGATCTTGCCGCCCTTCACCACCAGCATGACCTGGCATGCCTTCTTGTAGGTGCTGGTGGCGCGGTAGGTGACGCCGCTCAGCGCCTTGTTCTTGAGCGTGAAGGGCTCCAGGAAGGCGACCTGGCCGCCGGTCACCATGGGGCCCGCCTCGAAGTTCTCCACCGTGTCTCCGACGCGGGCGTCGGCCCCGCCCGCACCCAGCAGTCCCAGCGTCAACGCGAGTGCCGCCAAGATTCCCCGATGTCGCCATGCCATGAGCCACCTCCCCGTATGAGGGTGAGCCTCCTGCTCCCGGAGGAGCGTGGCGCTTATGGTAGTGCAGGCCGTTCGCGCGCGCATCGCATGCTCTATCGCTGCGGTATACTGGGATCACCCGTCGGCGCGACCATCCACAAAGGAGATCTCGTTGCCCCGCCTTATCCGTCTAGCCGTGGCCCTGGCCCTCCTGGCGGCGCTCGCGACCGCCTGCGCCCCCGGGTTCCGCATCATGGATCGCTCGCGTGACGCCTCCTTCCCCGGCTCGCGCGGCGATGCCGCGCGCTACGAGGCGCAGCGCGCCGAGTGGACCCGGACCGAGGCCCTGGGGGTGCGCAGCGAGGCGACGGTGACCATGCTCGATCCGTCGCTCGGGGCCCACTGGCTCGCGGCGCAGGCCGGCAAGGAGGGGCGCGAGGTCGCGGACGCCTTCGATCAGGGGCTGTGGGAGGGCCTGTACGGGCCGCGCGGCGATCGCCTCCCCTTCGAGGTCTCCTGGCGCTTCGACAAGCTCTATCAGCCGCAGCGCGTCACCAACCCGAAGGTGGGCTGGACCTTCACCCTCCTGGACGACCACGGCCGCTCTTGGGGGCCCCTCTTCCTGGGCGACGTCCAGCAGGGCTTCGACGCGGACGCCTGGACCGGCTCGTTCCGGGTCTGGTTCCCCACCAAGGACACGCTCAAGGGGCCTCTCTTCGATGGCCGGACCCGCTCGCTCACCCTGAGGATCGGCGGAGCACCCGGCGTGGCTGATTTCGTCTGGAAGTTCCGGCCCGAGGTCGGGGCCCCGGCCGAGGACTGAGCCGTGGCACGCCCTCCCCTCCTCGTCCTGGCCGGAGCGACGGCCAGCGGCAAGAGCCGGCTTGCGCTCGCGCTGGCCGAGGCCTTCGACGGGGTGATCGTCGCCGCCGACAGCCGCACCGTCTACCGCGACTTCGACATCGGGACGGCCAAGCCGACCGCCGAGGAGCGCGCGCGGGTGCCGCACCGCCTGATCGACGTGGCGGATCCGACCGACACCTACACCGTGGCGCGCTACAAGGCGGCGGCGATCGAGGCGATCGCCGAGGTCCACGCCGCGGGCAAGCTCCCCATGCTGGTGGGCGGCACGGGCTTCTACATCCGGGGCCTGATAGGCGGCCTGGTCATCCCCGAGGTGCCCCCCCAGCCCGAGCTGCGCGCCGAATTCGAGGCCCTCGTGGATCCGCACGCCCGCCTTGCCGAGGTGGACCCCGTCACGGCGGCGCGGCTGCACCCCAACGATCGGATGCGGGTCATCCGCGCCCTGGAGGTGCACGCGGTGCTGGGCAGGCCGCTATCTGAGGCCGCGACCAAGGCTCAGTCGCCCTACGACGCGCTGTACCTGGCGCTCGGGATGGAACGCGAGCGCCTCTACGACAGGATCAACCAGCGCACCCACCAGATGATGGAGCAGGGGCTGGTCGAGGAGGTCGAATACCTGGTGGGGCGCTACGGGGCCGACCTGCCGCTCTTGCAGACCCTGGGCTACGCCGAGACCCTGGACCTGCTTTCGGGGCGTGCGACCAGGGACGAGGCGATCGCGGCCATCCAGCAGCACACCCGGAACTACGCCAAGCGCCAGCTCACATGGTTCCGCCGCGAGGAGGGGGTGCGCTGGCTCGACGGGGACCGGCCGGAAGGCCTGTTTGACGAGGCGGCGGGACGGGTCGAGGAGTGGCGGGCGTCATGATTCCTTTCACCAAGATGCAGGGGGCGGGCAACGACTTCATCGTGATCGATTGCCTGGATGCGTTCGGCGTCCTCGACTTCGGGGCGATCGCCCCGGCCCTGTGCGATCGCCACTTCGGGGTCGGCGCGGACGGCCTCTTGCTCGTTCTGCCCTCCGAGGTGGCCGACTTCCGGATGCGGGTCATCAACGCGGACGGCAGCGAGCCCGAGATGTGCGGCAACGGGCTGCGCTGCTTCGCGCGCTACCTGCACGACGCGGGCCTGAGCGACGCGCTCACGCTTCGCATCGAGACGGGGGCGGGCGTCCTGAAAGCCGAGGTGCTCGAGACCGGCGTGCGGCTCGACATGGGCGCCCCGCGCATGGCCGAGCGCCTGTTGGAGCCCCTGGTGGCGGGGGATGCCTCCTTCGAGGCCACCGCCGTCTCCATGGGCAATCCCCACTGCGTCGTCTTCGTCGAGGACCTGGATGCCTTCGACTTCGAGAAGTACGGCCCTCTGGTCGAGGCGCATCCCGCCTTTCCGCGGCGCACCAACGCCGAGTTCGCCCAGGTGCTCGCTCCCGACCGCATCCGGCTCAAGGTCTACGAGCGAGGGGTCGGTCCCACGCTCGCTTGCGGCACCGGCGCCTGCGCGACCCTGGTGGCGGCGGCCATGAGCGGCCGCACCGGGCGCGAGGCCCGCATCGACTTGCCCGGCGGGACCCTCTCGATCCGCTGGGACGAGGACGGTCGCATCCTCATGACGGGCCCGGCCCGGGTCGTCTTCACCGGGGCCGTCGATCCGCTGCGCCTGAGGCGGTGAGCCTGCGTCTCTACCAGCGATACCCAACCGCCAGTCCCTGGAAATTCCTGAGGGCGTTCGAGAACTGCGGAGTCCCCGAGCCCAGTTCGAGCGGGACCGCCAGAGCCTCGTAACCGATGTACAGCTGGCCATTGCTGGGCAGCTTGAGGCCGATCCCCAGACCAACTATCGGAAGGGCAAGTCCCCCCACCGAGATACCCACCCCCCGGGATGTCGCGCCGATCAGATGATTCTGCGCACCGTAGCCTTGCAGGCTGCAGGATTTCAGGTGGTCGCCGATCAAGGGCAAGGTGCCGAGCTGGAGGGAGCCTGCGAGGCCCGCCTCGATCCCCCCGTACGTGTCCTCCTGGCCGCCTTCGTAGTAGGCCCAATTCTGCCGATAGCCAAAAAGGCCGCGAAGGTTGACGGGATCCGAATCGAACAGCGGGAGCGGCGCCCTGATCGCGGCCTGCAGGATCTGCATGGCGCCCGCACGGCCCGAGCGGCCGGTGGTCGGGAGGTAGTCGACCTGGAGGATCCCGTCCTCGGCGACGGTCTGGAACATTCCGATTTCACCGGGAATCGACTGGAAGTACAGGCCCGTCTGAGGGATGGCGAACGCCGGGGCCGAGAAGGCGGTAAGTGCCGTGATGGCCAGGGCCAAATAAGATGCGCGGTACATGGGTTCTTCTCCTAGGGCTTGATGGCCTCGATCTCGATGAAGGTTCGAACGTTATTGGTGGCATCGTAGGTGTCGATCTTGAGAGGCATCCCATCGCTCGACGAATAGAAGATCTGTCCGAAGATGTCCTTGCTCTCGCTGAAGGAGAACACCTGGATGGCTTTACCCTGGTAGATGCCATTCCGGATGAACTTCGCTCGCTGGCTCAGGCTGTCGCCGGCCAGGAGCAGGCCTGCCATCAACTTGGGCTCTCGGGCGAAGGCCGAGAATCCGAGTTGCCTGAGGTCGGTGAAGCTCTGCTTTTCGGCGCTCTCACCGGGCCGTTCAAGGACCGTCGCCGTTTGAGCGGCGAGATCCACCTCGATGGAGGTCGTGGCGATCGATGGCGAAGCCTGCGAGCCGTTGAAGGTCTCAAAAAACAAGCGCCACTTCCCGCTCGCAGCCGAGATGGTCCCGGGCAACCGCTGTGCTGCGGGCTGCCCGGGAACAGGCGCGATGATCCGAAGGGATCCTTTGAAGGTGCTCGGCAAGGCCATCGCGGGCATGGCCGTCAGCATGAGTAGCGCTGGAACGATGCTTTGGATAGGGATTCGCATTGGTTCTCTTGCTAATTCTTATTATAGGTTACCCAAGAAACCTCATCCAGGGTTTGGGCATAGTCGACGTCGTCACTGAGGGGGTTCTTTGCCGATCCGCGCTGCAACTGGTACGTGGTTCCGGCAGAGAGGCTGAAGAGGGATCGCAAGCTTCCAGGCAGGACAGGCACGTCGAGGCTTTCAGTGCTCTCTCCCAGCGAGATGACTTCCCAAAGCCAGGCTCCGCCTGCAGCAGGAAGTGCAGAAAAGTCTGCGGTGTAGGCATTTGCCCCAGCCACGCCCTGATCGATGAGTGCCCTGAACGTGACGTCAAAGGTTTCGTCGCCTGGGCGATACTTGCTCGAGATAGGCGTCTCCAGCAATGCCATCACATGGTTTCCCGGAAGTAGCCCGGACTTGCTAGAGCCCGCGATCATTGGTCGATTCGCCGTGTTTTTGAGCGCCGATCCCGTCACCGTATAATGAGCCCCGGCGATGCCGAAGGCGGAAGCCGGCGGTAAGTCGAAGGGTTCATGCGTGGAAAGTCCGGTAATGTCCCCGATCATGACCTTGTTGGGGTGGGCGGGGGTGTCACCGGGCCAGGTGAGGAAGTAGCTCGCCCGACTCAGAACGCTCCCGTCCGTCTTCAGGAGGGGTACATCCGTTTGGTACGTTTCGTAATCGGGAGACTGCGTCAAGGTCACGTCGAGTGACGAGGAGACGGAAGCTTGCTTCGAACCGACGGCTTGTCCATCCCACCCATACGCGAGGATGGTCGCGTCCCCCACGGGAACGGTCAGCTTGATGCTACCGGTGCCCGCCTCCGAGAGGTTGACCGAGCCAAGGTGCTTTGCGATCGCATACGTGTAGCCGACCGGCTTGACGGCGACAGAAACGATCGTCGAGGAAAGCCCTGCCGGGGCAGATAGCTGGACGGTCATGGACTCCGTCGCTTCAGGTGTTGGAGTGGTCTTGGGTGGAATCCTCAACATTCCCCCCTGATAGCCATGGACCGTGAGGTTGACATAGCCGGTCTTCAAAACGGTGACCGATGGCGCTTTGACGAGTGCGCTGCGCGTGGCCGTGAAGGAGCCGTCCATGCCCGTCAATGCCTGGGTCTTGTTATCCAGGACCACGAACGCTGCTGAAACAGGTTGGCCCGTCGTGACGTTATAGACCACCCCCGAGACGGTTATTTCCTGAGCGCCCGAGGATGGCGTTGGGCTGCTGTAGCTGCTTGGATAGACGGGATACTGCTTCGAAGTGGGGCAGCCAGCAAGCAGCATGGCAGCGACTACAGCGAACAGGCTTTTGCGTTGCAAATTCTTGGTCATGTTCACGTCCTTTACTCGCCTGCATTCCAGGTCTTGACTGCCCGTCCGAGGTGATTCCAACTTTCCTGGCGGCGGTTCACGGAAAAGATGGCGGTCGCCAGACTGGCGACGCCCAGGCCGGCGCCTGCGTAGAAGAGCGGGTTGGAGGTCGGGCTCTGGCTGGAGTTCGACAAGGAGATGCTCAGGGGGATGGCGGCCAGCACAGCCAGGCCATAGCCCCAGGCCAGGTAGTTGTTTTGCTGTGTAGCGGTCTCATCGGCTAGCTTCAGCTCGGCAGACGCTTTGTCGGAGCTTGAAAGCAGTCCGGTCAGGTTGGTGTGGGGGTGGTTGTCGGCGGCGAAGAGGTAGTGTGTCCGGATGGCGCCCCAGAGAGAGTCGTCGCCGGTAATCCGCCACGTTTGACCATCCATCGCGCCGCCCACGAGCCGAACGTGGTCGGAGATCTTGTTGGACTTGGGGTCGATCGGAAGAACGATGGGATTGAGGCCAAAGAAGGATGAGCGTTGAACGAAGAGGAGCTTCGAGCGCTGCGAGGTTGTCGAGGCTTCGCTTTCGGCTGCAAGCGCAGGAGCGGTATTGATGAGCGATAACGCGATCGAGAGCGATAAGGCGGATGCTTTTTTCATTTCTATTTCCATTCCTGATTAATCCGACGTTGTTGACTGCATCGTAGTGGCCTGTTGTGCTGACTCGTTTTGGGAACTGCGTCCCACTGCTCATCGCATTCTCGATAACCGAAGACATTACACCTCAGTTCTGCATTTTCGCTCAAGGGGTCGAATTCCTCTGGTTTTTCAGCACCCTGTTAAAGGACTCAAACCTTATCGAGAGGGCCAATTTTATCCCTGTAGAACAGCCTTGTCCTCTCGTCAGTTGCAGGCTCGATTCCGCAGTAGTACTCAGAGACACCTACGCTGTTCGCAAGCATGCTTGAGCCAGCTGCAAGTCTCTTGACAGCGTCTTGCCTATCACCTGCGTCGATGTTGGCGCTGCCAAATACGACAGCCACTTCGTTCGATCCTTCGAAGCGTAAGATTCGGACCAGCGGACTACGAATTGGAACGCCACCAATCGTGGCAAAGGCAGCTCGTAGAAAAATGGATGCCGGCGCCGCCTCCTTCTTAAGAAGTGGCATTAGATCATTATTGATCTGGGTCTGACCAATGATTCCAAATTCGCTAGGGGAAATTTCGAGGATGTCCACCCCCTGCAGCAGGTCATATACCAACCTGTCAACGGCACCATCGGAAACGCCCTCGAAGATTAGTTCAATAAGGCCGTCCATAATCAGTCCAAGAACCCTTTAAATGAGCCATTCATATTGAGCCGAGCTCCTCGCCCATCTGGGAGTCGTTTCTCCAGGAACGAGAGGCCATTGTTATAGGTCTGACCTGTCTCGGAACTGCAAAGATGATGAGCGATTAGAGCTGATAGTGGATGCGGTGCAAGGTGGGGTTTAAGCGGGAGACATAGGCTCACGGCGCCAACCAGGCTTCGGCATGTCTCCGAGACAACTCACCCAGCATGGGCGCGATACGTGGCCACAAGCCTTCTTTATGAGCCGCCTCAGCTGTGATAGCCTCGATCAGGCCCGTCGCAACAGCCGTAACCAAACCGATGTCACCGCTACCCATCGCTTCCTCAACCAAACGGAACACACGCTGATTTACATCTGCACCCACGACATCAAAGTCTTCGGCAATTTGATGTCCAAGTGCAGCAAACAAGATCGTGACAGGTGGCTCGTCTGGCCTCCAGTACTCCATAGTCTCTCGCAAGCTGACTTGCAAACCTTCGGATAGTGAAACGAGCGAATCAACGAACTCCTGACAACTTACTTCCATTAGCGCCCTCTCAGTGCATTCCTCATGTCTCGGATGATGTTCTCGGCTGCAGCTCGATCACTGGGCCTGGCTGTAGGATTGTTGGCCAGCCACCTTTCGAGCGACCGATGGTGCTTTCCGGCAAGAACAGCCATTACCAGACTGGACACGCCAGGGCCTGCGCCGGTGTAGAAGAGCGGGTTGGAGGTGAGGTTGCGGAATACGCCGCTACGTGGTTTCACATTTTCCTTGTAGCCAGTGCCAAGGAACTTCTCTCCAGCTATTAGCAGCTCAGTCGCTTAAAATCCCCCTGAACGCTTACTACTCACTCGCGGCGCTTTTCAGCAACACTAAGTTTCTTAATCTCTGCTGGGCTTAAACGCTCTCTAATACTGGAGTACAGATCGGCCGCTTTTGAGTAATCTCTTTGTCGAAACGCCTCATCTGCCTGTGGCCGCAATTGTCCAGCTAGAACATCAAGAGCGTATTCTTCAGACCATGACTTCCGCTCGCCTTCGAGTAAGGAGAAGTATTGCGGATCGCTATCAAGAGCCGAGCAGCCATAGCGTTTCATTAATACGATTAGTACTTCGAGACCGGCGACTACTCCTTCCGGTGTAGTTGCTGCTGCATAGTGAAATTGCTTAGCAGTGTCCGGGTCCATGTGCCGAATGATTTCGGAAATCGCGTATCGAGTTCCGAACGCAGTAACACCTGCCCCTATCTCATACGATTGCCGCCCGTGATAAACGTCCACTTCAACACAGCCTTTTCGGTAACGTACAAGCGTTGGCAAAATTTCGACTTCGGAAAATCCAAGTTCGCAGAGAAATGCAAAGGCTTTCCTGGTTTCCTCTGCAAAGTTGATATAATCGCGATCCGATGTATCCATAATGTTAACCATCTCCATCATTGCGCGGGAGGATTCCATTTGTTGGTCTTCGGATCGAACCTCCAACCGCGATTTCGTTCAGCATTGAGGAACTGATCTGCTGTTTCACCTGGGGAAGAATCACGAACTGGCTTTCCTCTTGCTATTTCCTGACGAAGCACTCCTGAGTTTTGTTTCCAGTTTACTTTAGGGTTTCACCTTCCTTTTGTATGTGTTGTTTAGTAAGTTTGTGCTAATTGTCTTTATTTTTAAATATTTTAGATACTAAGTCTAGTGATTTTGATTCTTCAAATGATATGTAGCCAGATTTAAATAAATCTCCAGTCATAAGTTTTCTGACAGGTTCCCAGTTTTTGTTCAAATATTTCGCCAGGTTATTTACATTTTTTGAGTCATCTGTTTCTGGGATGTACGATGAATCGACAAACTCAAGTATGTAGTCAAGATTATGCCATTCATTTTCTGATTTTCCGATTTCTACAAAAATCTGTCCCCTGTCTTTGATTATTCTCAAATTGAATTCCGGAGAATTTAGCAAAATAAGCGAGTTCCCGAACAATTTTGTATCAACGGAAGATTCTTTGATACTGAAGTTTCTTTCTTTGGCGATTAATAAAAATTCCGGAGCAATAGATTCGATTAAAGAAGACATAATTAATTCCCTCTCACCAAGCGAGATCCGTCTGCATTAGGCTTATATCCCTTTCCAGAAAGATATTCCAACTCTCTGGCGAAATAGGATCCTGGTTTTACCTTATTTAGTGGAGTTGCGAGAAGAATGTCATCTCCTCTTGAAATCATTCGATCGAGGAACTTTTGGTTTGCTGTCCATTGCTCTGCCTTTGACATCCTATTCCATACATCTGCAGGAATTTCGAATGCGCGAGCACCGATGTTTTCAGCAAGCTCCATATATTCTGGATAATGGCCTAGAACTGTCTTACCTGCCTGAGAGGCGGCTGACTTGAGTGCGCTAAAGCCAAATCGTTCGGCAACTTGCGAACCAACTGCTGCAACACCTGCTCCGGCTGCTTCAAATACTGAGCCAGGGGTTAGGGCTAATGCCGTACTCAGCAAGGATTCATCGTCTTGGACAAGCGAACTCAATGCAAGTCCAACATTGCCTGCGGCTCGTTCCACCAAATTTCCACTAAGCGACTTTTGAGCCCAGTAATCTTGGGCCCGATGGGCGTACTCCTCCCCAGCATAGGCGACCTTATTGCCATGCTTCTCCCACATCTTGCGTTCGGTGATCAGCGCCTCATTCTGTTGGTAGCTATTGGCAAACTGACCCGCTATCTTGGCATAGCCAAGGTACTCATTTGTCTTGTCCAAGCCAGGGATCTCGACGCCGAAAGAATTCGAGATGGTGGAAAGGCCGCCCGTAACTGCTGACAAAGAGTTTGCCGTATCGAAGCTAACGAGCGAGGTCAGGTTGCCGACGTTGAGTGCCCCCAAGCCCCCAGCCCCGCTTGCAACGGAGCTGATGGCATTGTAGACGTTGACGCCCTTTTCGACCCACTCAAGCGCCCCGCCCAACTGAGGGCTGATCGAGCTGGCAGCATCCTTTACGATTCCCGTCGCAAGGCTCACGCCTTGCCCAACGATGTAGTTCGTCGCTGCGGACTGGGCAATAGACAACAGCGCTGGTGCTGCGGCGGGGAAGAGCGCGCTGGCTCCAATCACGGCAACCACCCCAGCTCCGACAGCCAGCGCTTTCCAAGGATCGGACTTCACCGCATCGATAGCGCCACCGACCATGCTGCTCACGCCGTTGAGCGCCCCGCCAATGCGTTCGGTCACCTTATCGAAGAAGTTGTTGCTTGACTGAGGCTTCCACTCCGCCTGGAACCCCCAGGCGTCGATGAGGGTCGCCGGGTTGTTGTTCACGTAAGCGTAGCGGTGCAGGCTCATGGGATCCGCTGGGGTGCCGCGGTAACTATCCTGATTCATGAACCGACCGGTCGCCGGGTCGTACCAGCGGCTGCCGAAGTAGTAGAGCCCTGCTTCGGTGTCGTACGACTTGGCGGTCAATAGCTGCGTGTTGTACGGGTCCAGAAGACCCGCCTGCGGCGTACCGAAGACGTCCTGCCGGTAGCGAAGGATCCGGCTGCCCTGGTGATCGGTCATACCGGTCACGCTGCCGAGGGCGTCGTGCAGGTAGTAGAGGTGGTTGCCCTTGGTCTGGAGCTTGAAGGCCTGATCCAGCCGGCCGTGGTTGCCGAACATGCGGCGGGTGACGGCCTCGCCGTTCCCAGAGTAGTACTCCGCAAGTGGCGCCCCGGTCTCCGTGAACTCGCCCAGCAGCGTGTTTCCGGCGTAGGAGTAGCGGGTGCTCAGCTGCCGCTGGGGTTGCTCGACGTCTGGGCGATCGCCCTGGATCAGGCGCCCCATGGGGTCGTAGGTGTACTTGAGCTGGCCGCCGTCCGCATAGCGCACGCCCGCGAGCTGGTTCAGGGCATCGTACTGGTAGCGGACCGAGCTGCCTTCCGTCGTTTCGGCCACCCGGTTGCCGTTCCCATCGTACTCGTAGGTGGTTTCCCCGACGCGCTTGAGCTGGTTGGCGTCGTCGTACGAATAGGCGAGCGTACCCGTCTGAGTGGTTTCCGTCAGGCGGTTCCCGACCTGGTCGTAGGTGTAGCGGACCGAGCTGACCGGATCGAACCAGTAGGCAGGCGCCTCTACGTTCGTCTGGTTCTTGCCGTTCGAGGAGCCACGCTTCGCGTTCTTGCTCTTGGCCTTGCCGAGCTTCTCCTTTTGGGGCTTGCCGTGCTCGCCCTTGTCCTTGTCGGCCTGCTTGCCGTTGCCATTCCCTTGGCCATTGCCAGAGTTGCCATTCCCCTGGCCATTGCCAGAGTTGCCATTCCCCTGGCCATTACCAGAGTTGCCATTCCCCTGGCCATTACCAGAGTTCCCGTTGCCAGGGTTATTGTCGTCTGGCTTCCCGTTGCCGTTTCCATTTCCGGACGAGTCTTGCCCGTTACTATTGCCGTTCCCGTTGCCGGATGAACTCTGGCCGTTGCCATTGCCGTTACCGTTGCCTTGGCCGGAATTGCCGTTGGCGGCGATTGAGCGCACGGACAGGATGGTGAACTTGCTGCTTCCGAGCCCCGAGTCCTTGATGGAGAGGAGCTTAGGGCCCTTCTCCTTCTCGTCTTCAGCGCTCGAGGCCTGCTGGCCGTTCCCCTTCGCGCCGTTGCCCTGCTGGGCCGAGGCCAGGGTGAAGTCCCGGTCCGCCAGGATCGCCTGGACGGGGTAGGTGACATCTTCTAGCCGGGAAAGGGCGTCGTAGCGGTACTGGGTCAAAGAGCCGTCGAGCTCTCTGGTCTGGGTGCGGTTGCCGACGCGGTCGTACTCGTAGGCGAAGCCCTGGAGCCCTTGACCACCGCGCCCGTAGTGGGTAAGCGACTTGGTCTGGTTGGCAGGATCGTAGACGTAGGCGCTTCGGTTCCCGGAAGGGTACTCCATTCCGGTGAGGCGCCCACCACGGTCGTACTGGTACGACGTTCGATTCCCCTCGGGATCGATCATCGCGCGCATCTGGTTCAGATCGTCGTAGTCGTAGCGAACCGTGCGGCCCTGCGGGGTCGTGAGGGCCGTCATGCGATCCACGGCGTCGTAGGCGAAGCGCGTCGTCTTGGCCCAGGTGACGTTGCTCTCTTCCGTGAGGCGGTCGAGATCGTCGAAGCGGCGCTGGACGTTCGCATGACGGTTCTGGTAGCCCGTCATGTTCCCCACCTCGTCGTAAGTGAACGAGGCGAGGTCGTCGGGAGTCTGGACTTTCGAGACCCGGCCCAGCTTGTCGTACTGGTAATCGGTCCAGGCGCCGTTACCGTCACGCTTCTTGTCGAGATTGCCGACCGAGTCGTAGACGTACTGGCTCATCCGCTGGAGCGGATCGCGCTCCCAGTCGAGACGGTTCAGCTCGTCGTAGTGGAAGGCCCACTGCTTTCCGCGGGCGTCCTGTAGGGCCGTCATGTTCCCGATGGGATCGTACTGGTAGCGGGTCTGGTTCCCCAGGGCGTCCGTGACCCGTGTCAGGCGGCTGAGCTCGTCGTAGGCGTACTGGGTGCTCTGGCCCTGCGCATCCGTCTTGCGCGTGAGGCGGTCCAGGCGATCGTAGAAGAAGTCCGTCGAGTAGCCGTTGCCGTTCATGCGACGGATCGGGCGGCCCATCTTGTCGTAATTGACGCTCACCTGGTTGCCGTTGGCGTCACGTACGAGCGTGACTTGAGCCAAGGCGTTGTAGCGATACTCGGTCGTGCGTCCCAGAGGCTCGTAGACGAAGCGCAGGCGATCCGCTGCGTCGTACGCGTTACGCGTGGTCACCCCCAGGGCATTGGTGACGCGATCCAGGTTGCCCATCCGGTCGTACGCAAGCTGGGTGGTCTTGCCCATGGGTTGCGAGACGGCCGTGACCCGGTTCAGGGCATCGTACTGGTAGCGGGTGGTTCGGTTCTTGGCATCGATCGAGGCCGTCAGGTTCCCGAACGCGTCGTACTGCATCCGGGTCCGGCCTTGGAGGGCGTCGATGACCTCCTCGGGGAGGTTGAGGTCGTTGTAGGAGATGGTCGTCGTCGCGCCGTCCGCCAGGCGTCGCGTGCTCGTCATGTTGCCGAGCTCGTCGTAGGCGAAGAGGGTCGCGCGCAGCAGCGGGTCCGTGACCTTGGTCAGGCGGTTGTTGGCGTCGTAGGCATAGGTGGTCGAGCGACCATTGGCATCCGTGCGCCTGAGGAGATTGCCTGCCGGGTCGTACTGGAACTCCATGCGCTGTTGCAAGGGAGCATTGACCCGGACCGGGCGGCCCAACCGATCGTAGAAGATGGATGTCGCCTGGCCGTTGGCATCGGTGATCGACGTCATGCGACCGGCAGGGTCGTAGCCGTAGGAGGTCTTCGCTCCCTTCGAGAGTTCCGAAACCTCGCTGAGGCGGTTGAGTGAGTCGTAGACGTAGTCTGTCTCGGCCCCACTCGGCGAGATCTTCTCGAGCAGGTTGCCGGCGTTGTCGTAGCGTAGCTGGGTGACCCGCCCCTCGGGGGCGGAGATGCGCGAGACGCGCCCTGCGGCATCGTAGGAATAGTCCGTGACGCCGCCGTTGACCTTACGGATGCTCTTCAACTCGCCGCTCGGCCAGTAGTCGAACTCGGTCGGGTTGCCGAGCGCATCGACCACCGTCTTGATGCGGCCCAGGGCATCCTGCTGGAAGCTCTGGCGGCGGCCGTCGGGGGCCGTGATCTCGGTGAGGCGCCCGAGCGCATCGTACGCGTAGCGGGTGGTCTTGCGCGTGTCGGTGACCGTGAGGATCTGGCCCGCGGCGTTGTAGGTGAATTGCTGGGTCTGGCCCTTGGGGCGCTCGATCTGCAGCAGGGTGCCGTCGGCGCCATAGCGGTAGTGGGTCGGTCCTTCGGGTGCGGGAGGGACGACGTCCGTGATCTGCCCGACGGCGTTGACCACGAACTGGGTGGAGAACTGCCGGGGATTGGTGATGCGCTTGATGGCCCCGATCCAGTGGTACTCGATGGCGCTGGCCTGCCCTTCGGGGTCGGTCACCAGCGAGACACGATTCAGCGGGTCGTAGGCGTAGCGGGTGATCTCGCCCAGTTCGTTGGCCATCTGGGTGACGTTGCCCGCCGCGTCGTAGGTGAAGGCCTTGGCGCGCTGGGTCGGATCGACGATCCGGGTCACCCGGCCGTTTCCGTCTCGCTCGAACTGCGTGAGGTGGCCGTTACCGTCGGTGACCTTCCAGAGTTGCCCGAGCGAATTGTAGGAATAGCGCGTCTCAGCCCCGGCGTTGTCGCGGGTGTAGACCAGCTGGTTCTTCTTGTCGTAGCCCATCTGCGTGACGCGGCCGCCCGGGGCGGTGATCCGGGTGACGTTGCCATTGGCGTCCGCCTCGAACAGGGTGATTTGTCCGAGCTGATCGGTGTAGGTATGCAGGTGGCCCCGGGCGTCGTACTCGTAGCGGCGCGTCCCGGTGGGATCGGTCACGCCGGTGACCTGTCCCAGCGCGTCGTAGGCGTAGGTCGTCCAGCCGCCGATGGGGGTGTCGACGTGCGTGAGCAGGCCAAAGGCGTTGTGCTCGGTCGTCGTCCGGTGCTGGCCCGGGTCCACGACCGCCTGGGTCTGGCCGTGGTCGTCCACGGTGTAGGCGACCGTGCGCCCGGCTGGGTCGCGGATGCTCCTGACGTTCCCCTGAGCATCCAGCGTGATGGTGGTGACGCCGCTCGGGTCCTTGACCTCGTAGGGCTGGGAGAACTGGGGATCGTACTTGATGGTGGTTTCCTGGCCCGAGGCGTCCACCTTGCGGGTCATGTTGCCACGGTCGTCGTACCCGTAGGTCAGCACGATCTGGCGATCGCCCCGGCTGAAGCTCTCCCTGACCTTGCGGTGATTCTCGTACGCGTAGTCGAAGACCGTCCCGCTGGGGTCCTTCTGGCGGACGATGTCCCCGTTGTTGATGTCATACTCCGTCCGGAAGGTTCGGCCATCCACCTCGTGGGCCGTCTGGACGGTCTTGCCGGGGGAGTAGACGAACTCCGTGCGGCCTCCCTCGGGGTCGGTCGCCTGGATGACCTTGCCCTGAGCGTCGTAGGCGAAGCGCCACATCTGCTCGGGATCGCGATCGCTGTGCCCGGTCATCATGTGGCCCGCGTAGGTGTACACCTGGTGGGCCGAGCCCGGGTGGATCACCTCGACGAGGTTGTCGCCCTCGTAGCGATAGGAAAAGGTACGACCGGCCGGATCAACCATGGTGGCGATCCGATCCCCCTGGTAGGTGAACCGGAGGTGCCGGCTGGACGGATCGGTGACTTGTGTGAGCTTGCCGCTGGTGTATGCCAGCTCGAAGCGGTTGCCGTTGCGGTCCGCGAAGCCCTGCAGGCGGCCGGCATCAATGGGCTGGGTCGTGCCGAACGGCTCGATCCCCGGCTCGTAGAAGAACTTGCGCTCCGTCGCGATCCGCTTGAGGCCGCCGGAGAAGTCGAAGGTGGCTCCTTCCTTGTCACGGACCTGGTACGAACCGTCCGCGAGCTGGCTGAGGCTCAGGCCCGTGCCAGGAGGCGCACGGTAGCCGTTGCCGGCTGGCATGAAGATGGTGCTCTGACCGTGATCGTTGTAGTAGGCGATCGCGTTGTCCGGGAAGCGGAAGAGGTACTGGTTGTAGGTGTGGGTCCAGCCGTGGCCGAGGGGCATGAAGCCGCGGTTAGAGTCGTCCGGCTTGAAACTGCTGTTGTAGGAGCGCAGGAAGTCCGTGCGCATCCCGCGGCCCTTGAGCTGCAGGTCGTAGTGGTCGTGATAGTTGGCCCCTGAGACCACGTCGACCGGATCGACCTGGAAGGTCGAGGAGAAGAGGGCGGGCGGCTTGGTGGTGGCGTTTGGCTCGCTCGAGGGATTGGTTGGGTCGTTCGAGGTCGTGAAGGTGTTCTTGATGATCCCCTGCTCGACGCCGTCCGCGTAGACGTCGAGCACGAGCTGCTTGGCGAGTTCAGCGCTTTCGCCGCCAGCGTTGACGGCCTGGATCACCTGCTCCAATACCGTTTCGGGTAACTGCAGGAGGCCAGCCTTGAGGTTCGCGGCTTCTTTCGGATCCTTCGGCTTTAGGCCGGTAACGGCTCCGGTCGTCTGCTGATCTTTCCAGATATTTGCGCGATCGGCATCGATCGCCTTGGCGATATCCGAATCGCTGCGATCGTAGGCCGCAAAGGCGCCAACGCAGGCGTAGTCCGCGATCGGGTCGTGCTCGTCCGGATTGACGGCGGCGTCCGCTCCGCTCAGAAAGCCGATGCCAGCCTCACCGTGTTGATCGGGCGCATAGGGCCGATAAAATTTCAGCTTGGAGAACTTGGGCTCCCCCCGCAAGCCGGCGAACGGCGTGGAGAACGCAATCGTGGCACCCCCGAAATCTGTCAGGGGGTAGTCCGAAGGCCCGTGAAACGCCCCCGTGGGAAAGGGCTGCACTTCGACCCAGAAGCCATTGATCCTTGTAGGGCGGCCTCGGCGGAAACTGTTGTCAGGGAGCTTGGCGACTTCTTCTCGCAGCTTGTTGACGAGATGGGGGTTGGTTTCCCAGTAATAAATCGATTCCTTTCGCTTGATGATGGAATCGAAAGCATAGGTTTTTATGTGGTTCAACGATGATTCATAGTTTGAAAAAGCCCAATAAGGATGCTGCTTCAGAGTCAGCTTGATGCCGCTGTAGAACCACTTCGGCCAGCCAAAGTTCCCGTAGCCCGATCCGGTGAAGCTGTCGCCGCTGTGCCAGTCCTTCCATTCGTTTTTGTAGCCTGAGAACCAGCCCTTATCGGCCTGCTCGATGAAGATCGAGCGACGATCGCGGTTCTCTCCCAGGAGGCGCGGATATTGTCCGTTGGAATCGTTCAGGAAATCTGCGACGAATAAGCGAAACCCACTCGATTCCTCGTGTTCGCTGAAGTACGAGTTGTGATATTCGACGTCCTTCGGATCCCTGCCATCGTCGTTAACAAGCGGCAAGGTCAACGTGTGCGGCGAGCGTTGGGCAGGTGCCTTTCCCTTTGTTTTCCAGCCAAAGGTCGTGACATATTCATACTCGTTGTTGCCATCACGCGGAGGCGTGCCGTCGGGCTCGAAGAAGGTCGTCCCCGATCTGAAGACGAAATTGCTCGTGGTTTTGTCGACGGCTTGATGCTCATAGTTGTGATGCGCCCTTGCCAGGGGCGTGGTGGCGGGGCTCAACCTGGCCCACTTCGTCAGTACGTCTTGCAGCCCTGCCGTCAGGTGCCACAGTTGATGCTTGAATTCGCCCAGCGGGCCAGGCAGGTTCAGCCTGTCCAGCCGGGAGTGGAGGATCATGCCGTAGTCGGGTGACGGGCTCGGGACGAAGGGAAGGGATGCAGGTCCTTCGGCTCTTGGCGGCAGGCTGTAGAGGACCATCAGCATGGCCAGGGTCGCCGAAATGAGGCGCGTGCCCGGCATCGAACGGCGCATGTGCGGTTACCCCCTACTGATCGCCCAGGATGTGCGGCGTGATGAAGATGACGAGCTCGGTCTTGACCCGAT
This sequence comes from Pantanalinema sp., assembly GCA_036704125.1. NCBI lineage: Bacteria > Bacillati > Cyanobacteriota > Cyanophyceae > Leptolyngbyales > Leptolyngbyaceae > Pantanalinema > Pantanalinema sp. Next base: position 31,242 of record DATNQI010000012.1, read on the forward strand.
CCTTTTGCCGGCTACGGAAAAGCGTGCCCAGGACCGGCAGATCCGAGAGGTAAGGCAAGCCGCTGAGCAGCTCGATGTCCCGCTCCTGAAGCAAGCCCCCGATGACGATGGTCTGGCCCGCGGCCACTCGGATCGAGGCCTGGGATTCACGGGTGCTGAGCTGGGGGTAGCCTTGCGGAGTCGTGCCGGTGATGGTGCTCACGTTGGTCTGGAGCTTGGAGGTGACGAAGCGCACCTCGTTGACCCGAGGGGTGATCCGCAGCTCGACGCCGGCCAGGAAGTCCTCCTTGATCTGGAAGACTTGAGTGCCCGAAACCTGGGTGACGAAGTACGGGATGCGCTCACCCGTGACGATCTTCGACTCTTCGCCTTCGAGCGCGGCCACCCGCGGGCTGGCGAGAATCTTCGCCTGCCCTGAATTCTGCAGCGCGTTCAGCGTCAGCTGCATGTTTACCCCGGTCCGCACGAAGGGCTGCATGGGGATGGGCTGGGTGCCGAAGCCCCCGTTGTCCGGGGCCTTCTCCTGGAAGTTCGCGCTGAGCGACGGGCTGAAGGAGAAGCCCAGATTCCGCGCGGTAGCCTGGTTGATCTCGACGACCTGCGCTTCCAGGAGGACCTGGCGGCTCGGGCGATCGAGGGCCTGAATGGTGCTCTCGAGACCGGAATAATCCCCCGTGCTGTTGTCGATCACGAGATTGTTACGGGCCTCGTCCCCGGAAATTCGTCCGTTCCCCTGGGGCAGCATGGTGGCGAGCACGTTCGCGATGTCCCGGGCGTTGGCGTATTCCAGGTGCCGCACCACGATGCCCTTGGGAAGCTCGGCGAGCACCGAGACGGGAGTCCGATCGAAGCGGATGACGGCGCGCTTGGTGTCCGGCGAGAGGACGGAGTGAGGGCGGTAGGAGCCCTTCAGGACGATCTGGAGGCGAGTCTCTTGCGGGGAGCCGTTCGCAGCTGGCAGAACTTCCTGCTGCATTCGCTCGATCGGGCCAACCGGCTCCTTCAAGACGTTGAAGCCCTTCCGTGGCGTCGCATTGAAGAGGCGAACCGTGAGGGACGGCGGAGTTTGAGAGAGGCGCTCTTCGAGCTGAAAGTGCAACGCGCCATCCCCTTGGATCACCAGGGCATTCTGCTCGTCGTCGAATCGTACATCGAGCAGCCCGGCCTTCCCGTTGACCGAGAAGACCTCCGAGGGGTTCAGGGCGAAGGCGGGCTGAGCGAACAGCAAGCAGGCAAGCAAGAGCAATAGGAGGTGATGCACGCAGATAACCTTTTTTGGGATGATGAAACGATGATTTTTATGTGGCGAACGTGAAGAGCATACCCTTGCTTGTTATTAGGTGATGCGTATCTTGCTAGTCTCAATTAAAAATAAAATGTACGTGAAATATATATTTTTTTCATAAGTCTCCGAACTTGATGCGAGGTCAGAGGCATCCCAAACGCCCGATTTTCCATTATGATGACAAGGGAGCGTCCGTTTTTCGGGGTGCTCCGTGCCCTCGCACCCTTCCGTCCCCCGGAGCGCCAGTGATCGTCACCGTCACCCCCAACGCCGCAATCGACCGCACGGCCGTCGTGTCGGGCTTCAAGCTCAACGCCGTCAACGAGGTCAAGAACATGCCGGCGTTGCCCGGCGGCAAGGGCATCAACGTGGCACGGGTCCTCAAGGCGTTCGGCGCGCCGGTGGTGGCGACCGGCTTCATCGGGGGCGAGACGGGCAAGACCATCAAGATGGGCCTGGAGCGCAGCGGCGTCGGCACCGACTTCGCCATCGTCATGGGCGAGTCGCGCACCTGCCTCAAGATCGTCGATCCCCAGCGCCTGATGGTGACCGAGCTCAACGAGCTGGGCCCCGAGATCACCGCCCAGGAAGTCACCAAGCTCACGGCCATCCTCAACAAGTGGAGCCAGAAGGCCTCGAACGTCGTCTTCTCGGGAAGCCTGCCGCCCGGCGCTCCGCAAGACTCGTACCGCAAGTGGGTCGAGGCCTTCCAGCGCACCGGCGGAAGGGCCTTCGTGGACGCGCGGGGCGCGGTGCTCCGCCACGCCCTGGAGGGCCGGCCCTACCTGGTCAAGCCCAACCAGCAGGAGGCCGAGGAGCTGGTCGGCTACTCGCTCGACTCCGAGACCCGGATCTCCCAGGCGGTCGAGACCTTCATGACCAAGGCTCAGATCGCGCTCATCACCCTGGGCGAGCGCGGGGCGGCGGTGGGCTTCGAGGGCGAGCGCTGGCGCGCCTACGCCCCGCCCATCAAGGGGGCGAATCCCATCGGCAGCGGGGATGCCTTTCTCGCGGGCTTCATCGTGGGCCTCACGCGCCAGCTTCCCATCAAGGACTGCCTGCGCCTGGCCACCGCGACCGGCGCGGCCAACGCCCAGGCCCCGGGAGCCGGCGTCATCCGGCTCGAGCAGGTGGACCGCCTCAGCGGCCAGGTCCGCGTCGAGGCCCTGCGCCGCTAGGTCTTTTCCACTCTATCTGAACAGGCTCACGATCCCGTCGACGATGGCGCCGCCCGCCGCGCTGACCTGGTCTGCGATCTCGTCGGCGCCCTTGCCGATGAGCTTGATGCCGTTGGAGAAGTTGGAGGCCACGATCCGGGGCAGGTCCTCGATCCCCGGCTCTTCCTCCGAGGTCGCGGTGGTCTTGGCGCCGGTGATGGCGCGGATCCCCTTCGAGAGGGTGTTGATCAAGAGGCCCGGGATGGGCAGGATGGGGGATCCGACCGCCTGGATGATGCCCTTGGGCAGGTTTCCGAGCCCCACCGTGACGCTGGCCCCGGCCCCGCCGCCGACGCCCGCAGCCGCCTTGGCCCCGGCGCCCAGCGTGATGGCCCCGTCCCTGACGACGAGCGTGCCGTCGAGACCGGCCCCGACCCCGGCGAGCGCCTCGGCCGAGCCGCTCGCGCCCACCTGGATGAGCCCGAGGATCGAGGCGAAGCCCTTGGCCTGGGTCCTGCCCCAGGCGCCCGAGACGGCCTCGGCCGCGGCGCCGATCCCGAAGGAGGGCAGCCCGAACTGGTCGATCCCCACGTGGACCCGGCTCTGGGCCTTGGTCCTGGTCCCGGTGACGGCCTCGGTTTCGAGGGCGGCCCCCACGAGCTTCGCGTCCTTGACGGCGAGCTCGCCCGCGACTTCGCCGCGGACCCGGGCGTAGGCCTCGGCGACGGCCCCGGCCTGGGCGTCGAAGGAGGTGGGGGTGGCGACCAGCGACGCGGCCCCTTCGGCGCGGGCCCTGAGCTCGGCGTCCACGCTCACCGAGCCGGTGGCCGTGGCGCTAGGACCGAGCTGGGCCTGGCCCACGGCGGCCGCGCGGATGCGGGCGGCCGCCTCGGCCAGAAGGGCGCCCTGGGCTGCGACCAGCTGAGGGGCGATCACCACCATGCCGTCGGCCGAGGCCTGGGCGACGCCCTCGGCCTCGATCCCGCCGGCGCCGCGCAGGGTGAGCGCGCCGATGGAGGCCTCGAGCGCGGCCTGCGCGCTGTAGCGGGCGGCGGCGGCGGCCTCGGCCTGGACGCGCGCGCCCGAGAGCGCTGGGGTGTCCACCACCTTCAGGGTGGCCTGCGCGCGGGCCGCCCCGTCGAAGCGGTAGGAGTCGCCTTCGCGGTGCGCGCGGGCCTCGTGCTGGACGGTGCGGGTCTCGACGGCAGGCCCGGTCGGGACCCCCCCGGCGGCCGTCGCGAGCGCATGCAGCCGCCGGAGGCGCTCCGCGTGAGCGGCGCCTCCGGCGGGGTGATGCATGCCAGCCTGTAATCCGCTCATGGGCTCTCCTCGTCGCGGCGATGATCCTGTTATCGGGCCTTTCCTCCCGAGGTTCGGTAAAGAGGCCGATAAGCCTGGTTAAAGCATGGGAGCAAGGCGGGGACCGTCGCGGCGGTGCTATCATGGCGCCATGAGCACCAGACCGCCCGTGGCCTTCGATCCGGCCCCCTTCGAGCCCCATCCCCTCTTCCGCCATGCGCACCTGCAGACGGTCGTCGGGGAGGTGGTGCCGCGCGACTTCGCCCGGCACCACGCCCCCTGGCTCGCGTCGGCCCGCACCGAGCAGTTCACCCTGGCGGACGGCGACAGGCTGCAGGCCGTCCTGCACCTTCACCCCGACGATCCCGCTCGCCTGCGGCCGGTGGTGCTTCACCTCCACGGCCTGGAGGGCAGCGCCGAGGCGTCCTACCAGAAGGGCATCAGCACCAAGGCCTACGCCGCGGGCTTCCACTCGGTCCGCCTCAACTTCCGCAACTGCGGGGACACGGAGCACCTGGCGCGCGCCCTCTATCACGGCCGATCCACCGACGACGTGCTCGCCGTGCTCGCGGCCCTCAGGGAGGAGTGGGGCTTCTCGACGCTCTACGCCACGGGGGCCTCGCTCGGGGCCAACCTCCTGCTGCGCCTCCTGGCTGACGCCGGCCAGGCGCCTCCGCCCGGCCTCGCCGGCGTGGTCGCCGTCTCGCCGCCCGTCGACATGGCCATGACGGCCGCCGCGCTGGATCGGGGCTTCAACCGGGGTTACACGGCCTACTTCCTCGGCTTGCTCAAGCGCAAGATGCGCCGCAAGCAGCGCCTGAGCCCCGGGGGCGAGGGGCTGTCCGAGCTCGTGCGCGAGCTGGGGCGGGTGCATACGCTGCGGGCCTTCGACGAGCTGGTGACCGCGCCGCTCTCGGGCTACCCCGACGCGGCGACCTACTACGCCCACGCGAGCTCGGGCGACGACCTGCACCGCGTCCGGGTGCCGACCCTCCTCATCCACGCCCAGGACGATCCCTTCCTGCCCTACGCCATGTACGGCCCCAGGATGGAGGCGATCGCCGCCAACCCTTACCTCGTGTCCGTCTTCCCGGATCACGGGGGGCACGTGGGCTTCCTGATGCCCAAGGGGCGGCCCGGGCGCCGGCCATGGATGGACGAGTGGTGGGCCGAGAACGAGGCGATCGCCTACCTCCAGGCCCTGCACGAGGCCCGCTGAACGAAAAGAAGGAGGGCGCCCCGTCGATCGGGGCGCCCTCCTTCTTTGCTCGAAAGTCCTAGTACTTCGGGACGACCACGAAGCGGCTGGCCTTGAGGCTGAAGTTGAGGTAGTAGGTCGTGACCGCGCCGTCGGGACGAACGGCGGTCATCTCCTTGGTCTTGACGTTCCAGCGGACCACGTTGGACTGGTAGCCCTTGGCGAAGCTGGTGGTGTCGAAGTAGAACTCGAGCTCGCCGCGCTTGCCGGCGGCCAGGTCGGTGGCCTGCTGGAGGTACTGGGCGGCCGAGGTGACCTTGGGGGTGAACTCGTGGCCGTGCTTGAGGAAGTGGGTCTCGAGGTTCTGCTCGGCGCTCAGGTTGGCCGCGGGGCGCGAGGCGAAGGTGCCGTTGGGAACCGTGTTGCGGCTCTTGGAGATGATCTCCAGCTGCGCATCGGTCAGCTTCACGCCGAGGTCGGCGACGGCCTTGACGAACTCTGCCTTGGTCTTGGGCGCAACGGCGAGCGCTTTGGTCGTCTGCGAGTTGGACGAGCCGACGATGCCGGTGCCGGAGAGACCGCAGCCGCTCAGCGACAGGAGCATCGTGGTCAGGGCGATCGCGGAGAACAGCTGCTTCTTCATGGGATACCTCAAGTGGGGAAGGGTGCCACGATCCTTATCCCCCCCATCGGATCCGATCTTGCTAATGATCGCTAATGTTTTTGTTAAGAAGCGGTAATGAAGTTCATTCCGGCGGGATCATCGTCTCGATTGCCTGATACCGCCGAACGATCTTGGGCGGAACGAACGTTGAGCGCGCGGGCCCCGGGTGATTCCATGGAGCCGCCGTTCGGCACCCTTGTGTTCACCCCCTCGCGCCCCTGCGCCAGGGAAGGAGGCAGGCCGATGGCCTTCAGGCCTCTGGATGCGTTGCTCTGGGGCGCGGCGATCGCCCTTTTCCTCTACGGGATCGCCTTCTTCGGCCTCGCGACGGGGCGCCTCGGCGTGGAAGCCTCCTTCGGCTGCGGCGTCGTCGCCTTCCTCCTCGGCGTCTCTTCGCTGGTCGCCTTCCTCTGGGCGATGCTGCTCGATTGCCTCGGGCGCCCCTTCCAGGAGGGTGAAAGCCGGCGGCTGCTGTACGCCGCCTTGATCGTGGGCCTGGTGCCCGCGGGTGCCGTGCTGTACTACTTCCGGGTCGTGCGCCCCGGAGCGCGTTCGTGAGCGCCCGGCGCGGCCTCCTCCTGGCCTTGTCGGTCCTGCTGGGCTTCGGTCTCGGCGGGGTCTCGGGCTACGTGCTGGGCGAGCTCAGGCGCCCGTCGGCGCCCGTGGTGCTGGCGCCCCCTGCCCCCGCGAGCATCCCGAGCGCCGGCGAGCAGACGATCCTCGTGATGGCGAGCGACGCCAAGGGGGACAGCGGCCGGGACTCGCTGCGCGGCAACACCGACTCGATGCTTTTGGTCCACCTGGAGCCCGCGACCCGGCGCGTGAGCGTGCTCGCCATCCCGCGCGACACCCGGACGGCGATCGAGGGCCACGGCACCTTCAAGGTCAACGCCGCCAACGCCTACGGGGGCCCGGAGCTCGCCATGCGCACCGTCTCGCGGCTGGTGGGGGTGCCGATCGATCGCTATTTGCTCGTGAGCCTGCACGGGGTGCGCGCGGCGGTCGACGCCATCGGCGGGCTCGAGGTGACGGTGCCCAAGCGCATGCGCTACCGCGATCGCGCGGGGGGGCTGACGATCGATCTCCAGCCGGGCCGCCAGCACCTCTCGGGCCGCCAGGTCGAGGCCTTCCTGCGCTTCCGGCACGACGAGGAGGGCGACATCGGGCGGATCCAGCGCCATCAGGCCTTCATGACCGAGGTCGCAAGCCAGGTCTTTTCGCCGCAGCGCTTCTTCCAGCTCCCTGCGCTGTGGGTGGCCGTGCGCGAGCACGTCGAGACGGATCTCTCGAGCGCCGAGGCGCTGCGTATCGCCTACACGCTGCGAGGCCTGGACGTGCCCAGGGGCCTCGAGCTGGAGGTCCTGCCCGGCCATGAGGACCGCAGCCGCGGCCCGTGGTACTGGGAGGCCGACACGGCGGCGATCGAGCCCTTCCTCGCACGCAGCTTCCGCAAGCAGCCCCCCTCCGACTAAGCAGGTCGGTGTGAAACTAGTCGTTCGCTTGATACCCCGCCCCCGGGTGGGGCGGGGCTAGGGGTGGGGGGATCTAAACGTTCCTAGTCCCTCACG
>DATNQI010000013.1 GCA_036704125.1 Pantanalinema sp.
CCACCCCGGCCCCGGCGCCGAACCAACCGGTCATCGGACCCACCCCGGCCCCGGCGCCGAACCAACCGGTCATCGGACCCACCCCTGCCCCCGAGCCGGCTCCCGAGCCCTCCAGCCCCGTGCAAGGCGGCGGTGGCTCGCGCCCCGAGCGCCCGGGATTGCTCGCGAAAATCAAGTCCCTGCTGCCAGCCCCCATTCAGGGTCTGCTGGACAAGCTGGGCGCGAAGCTGGATCAAAAGGATCTCTCGGGCAAGGCAACGACGCTCGACCATCTCTACGACATGGCCGAGAAGGGCGTGGACAGCAGGATGCAGCGCCTGGGCATCTCCACCGCCGAGATCCTCGCCAATGCGGTTCAAGAGCTCGATCAGCCCGGCATCATCCATCAATCCGACCGCGGGACCTGCGCGGCGACCACGGTCCAGTACTACATGGCAAGCAACCATCCGGCGGAATACGCCAAGCTGGTTTCTGGCCTGGTCTGCGACGGCGAAGCTCCGATGGCGAGCGGCAACAAGCTCGTCCTGGACCCTGGCTCGATCTCGCGCGACACCAGCTCCCGCAACCACGTCGACCGCATGTTCCAGACCGCCATGATGGACCGCTCCGAGCTCGGCGACTACAACAACGCGACGGATCGGCACTCGGACGGCAGCGCCGGCATGACCCAGAATGACGTGACGCGCCTGATGAACGACGCCACGAACGGGAAAGACGGCAATTTCCAGACCGTCCAGGGCAACTCCGACGCGATCATCAAGCGGATCGCACAGAGCACGGCGCGCGGCGTCGAGGTGCCGGTCGGCATGAAGTGGGCGGTAAGCGGCATGCATGCCGGCCATGAGATGCTGGTGACCAAGATCGAAGGCGACAAGGTCTACCTGCGCAACCCCTGGGGCAAGGATGAACGTGGCAGCACCGCCATGGGTCCGCAGCGACAGGTTCTCAACGGCAACGGTGATATCGTCATGTCGCTCTCGGAGTTCCAGGCGAACCTGACGACCTCGTCCCTGGCTTAAGCCACCCGGAGGCCCCCGATGAATCAATTGCTCACCGTAACGCGCCGCATGCTAGAAGACCTCACGGGCGCTCAGATGGCCGAGACCGGCGACTGGGACGAGGTCCTCGCCGCCCTGAACGACGCGAAGGAAGACGTGATCCTCGAGCTGCCATGGCAGCACCCGGACGCCGCCCCGGATCGCCACGAGCTGGTCCTCAAGCGGATCACCGGCGATCGCGCCGTCTACTACAACGCGAGTTCCCCTCTCTCCCAGGCCGTGGGCACGCCCCTTCCAGGCAACGCTGTCCTTCCGGAGCGCAGGGTCGAAGGGCCGGGCCTGGAGAGCATGCCGCTCGACGCGCTGCGCCGCCTGTTCGAAGAAGGCGAGGGAGCGGCCCTTTTGCCCACCAAGCGCCATCCCCGCTAGAGGTCACCCATGTCGAAGCAAGGCCCCCCCCACCGGCACCGGCAGACCGACGTGCTGCAACGGTCGCTCCATACTGCGCCGCTCGGTGGCGGCCCCTCGGCCGCACGCGCGGACGCCCCGATTCGAGGTACCGATCTCGCCGAGGCGATCGCTGAAGCCGAGCCCCTCTTTCGTTCCCTCCAGCCGCGGATGAAGGCCGTGGAGCGCGCCTTGGCCGCCTGTCCCCCATGCGAGCAAGGGCTCGATGTGGTCTTCGCAGGGGTCTCGGCCGGTGAGCGCAACTTCACCCTCCAGATGACCCAGATCCTCGCCAACCGGCCTGAAGTGGCGCGAAAGGCTCGGATCGTGCTGCAGCAGTACGAGGTGGCCTACCGGCACCTTCAAGAAGTCCAGCAGGTCCACACCCAGTTCCTTGCCGCCGGCCTTGCGGTCGGGCGCGTCGAAGGCTTCAGCCTATCCAAGTTTCGTGGCGCGCTCCACCCGCTCTATAACTTCTTCCTGGTCTTCCGCGGGATCCCTCACTTCGAGCCCCTGTTCCCCCCGCTGGAGGGCCCGGCCACGACCAAGCCCCTGCGCCCCACTGGCGTGCTCGCTCCCCAGCAGGCGACACCCGCCGAGGCTGCCCCGCTCGATAAGCTCACCCAGCTCCTCAAGGGGAACCCCCACCTCGCCTCGGTCGAGCCGGTCCTGCAGCAGGGTATCGAGTGGCTCCAGAAGGCCCAGTCCGCGACCCCGAGCCTGATCACCCAGGCGATGGCCAGGCTCAAGAACCGCCGCCCCTCGGAGCCGACCCAACCGAGCCCGATCGAGGAACCACAAACCGAAGCACCGGAACCACGAACCGAAGCACCGGAAGCAGAAGCCGAAGCACCGGAAGATCTCGACTAGAAGACCGGTACGCCCAGGTTGCCCATCAAATCTCCCCGATGATCTCAGGAGGTACCCAGGATGAGCTTTTTGGACAACATTGCCGCGCAGCAGGCCGGCCCGTTGATGCAGTTCTTCACGCCGCCACCTCCTCCCCCGCAAGCGGCGCCGCAGCAAGACCCCACCCCGGCGTCCATCGTGGACCAGAACCAGATCCGACCCCAGGCACCCGTTTCCGGCGAAATGGGAGCGCTGCCGTGGGCGGCTGAGGCTGGGGCTCCCACCTCGCATGGCTTCGCTCCGCAGGTCGTCGAGGCCATGGAGGACCGCTGGCGCTACCAGCTCACCCAGCCCAAGGTCGATCTGACGGATCGCGACCTGCTCAAGCAGCCCCTGAGCCCCGCCGAGCTGGAGAACCTGGAGGCCCACGCCTGGGCCAACAACGAGCCCATCGACTACAAGGCCCTCACGCCCCGGGTGCCCCTGGGTGTCGGGGATTACTGGGGAGCCCGGGGACAGGGTAGCGATCGGGACCGCGCCTATCAGCAGTCGTACGAGAACATCAACCGCCGCGTGGTAACGGACGAGTACGGCCGCGAGCGCTTGCAGACGAAGTTCCCCGGTGGCGGTGCATGGGAGAACCTAGACGAGTTCCGCCTGTGGGATGACCTGGAGACCCCCGGCAAGCTGCCACCCCTGAAGCAGAGCGTCAACGGCCAGAGCGCCTTCTTCGACTCCACAGTCCCCGACGACGAGATCAAGAACCTCGTCGAGCGCTACATGCCGCGCCTGAAGGACAGCATCCGGGCAACGGACGTCGGCAGCGGTGCCGGCAGCGGCAGTGCCAGCGTCGGCGGCGGATCCGGCGTCACCCGCGAGCCGGCCCCCTTGAATGGCTTTGAGCCGAGGGTCGTCGCAGCCATGGAGGACCGCTGGCGCTATCAGCTCACCCAGCCCAAGGTCGATCTGACGGATCGCGACCTGCTCAAGCAGCCCCTGAGCCCCGCCGAGCTGGAGAACCTGGAGGCCCATGCCTGGGCCAACAACGAGCCCATCGACTACAAGGCCCTCACGCCCCGGGTGCCCCTGGGCGTCGGGGATTACTGGGGAGCCCTGGGACAGGGTAGCGAGCGGGACCGCGCCCATCAGCAGTCGTACGAGAACATCAACCGCCGCGTGGTAACGGACGAGTACGGCCGCGAGCGCTTGCAGACGAAGTTCCCCGGTGGCGGTGCCTGGGAGAACCTAGACGAGTTCCGCCTGTGGGATGACCTGGAGACCCCCGGCAAGCTGCCACCCCTGAAGCAGAGCGTCAACGGCCAGAGCGCGTTCTTCAACTCCACGGTTCCCGACGACGAGATCAAGAACCTCGTGGATCGCTTCATGCCGCGCTTGAAGGACAGCATCCGGAAGATCGATCTGTAGCGCGTTGAGGGCCGAGTCCGGCTCGGATGAGCCGGACTCGGCCCGCCCCCCGACGATAACAGGCAATCCTGGGTAAAACTACCATAAGCCCGCCCGCCAGAGGAGACCGCCCCATGAGCATGTTCAACATCGGCACGCGCAACACGGGCCCCCTGCCCCCGCTCTTCACTCCGGCCGCAGCGCCCGAGGCGCCGCAAGCCGTCGATCCGTCGCCCCTGGGCGCCGGGATGGACCAGTACGCGGGGGGCGGCCTGCTTCCTCTCGGATCCGAGATGGGGCCGCTGCCGTGGGAGAGCGCCGAGGCGCCGCAAGGGCCCGAGGCGGCCTTCATGAACACTCCCGAGTACCAGCAATTGAGCGAGCCCGAGCAAGCCACGCTCAAGGCCTTCTTCGAAACGGCCATCCAGGGTGAGGGCGCTGAGCAGGCCGACGAGATAGCGGCCCAGCTCGCCCAGTTGCTGGCCCCACGCGATCCCTCGGTCGGGGGGATCACCGTCCAGGGCGCCCTGGATCTCATGGCCTCCTTCAATAAGCAGCCACTCCCGGAGGGCGGGACGACCAAGGGTGAGCTCGCCCGCGAGTTCCTGGCGAACCTGCTCCCCGCCGAGACGGCGCCCATCTCGCTCTCCTCCGAGGAGGTCACGGGGATCGTCTCCTTCACCGAGAAGGCCGGTCGCCTCGGCGCCCGCGGACAATTCGGCTAGATCGATCCCGGGTAAAACGACCAAAAGCCTGCCTAGCCTCGCTCGACCGCCAGAGGAGACCACCTGATGAGCATGTTCAACATCGGCACGCGCAACACGGGGCCGCTGCCCCCGCTCGTCGCACCGCCCTCCGCCGTGCCCGTCGTCGGTCCGAGCGCGGAGCCGGCTCCGGCCCCCTCCGCCGAGGACCAGAACCAGGTCCGGACCCAGACTCCCCAGGGCGTCGACATGGGGCCGCTGCCGTGGGATGCTCAGGCCGAGGCGGCTCAGGGGCCCGAGGCGGCCTTCGTGAACACCCCCGAGTACCGGCAGCTGAGCGAGCCGGATCAGGCCACGCTCAAGGCCTTCTTCGAGACGACCATCCAGGGTAAGGGCGCCGGGAAGGCCGACGAGATGGCCGGACGCCTCGCCCAGCTGCTGACGCAGGGCAAGTTCGCGAGCAAGGACGCCTTCGGCCAGGGGCTCATGGACCACCTGGCCGCCTTCAACCAGGCGCCGCTCCACGAGTCCATGTCGCGCACGACGAGCAAGGATCAGGTCGCCCGCGACATGGTCATGGCCCTGGCCGACCCGGCGTCGCTCGCGCAGATACCGGGCTCGCTCAACTGTGCGGAGGCGACCCTCGAGGCGACCCTCGCCTACACCCAGCCCGCGGACTACGCCCGGATCGCCGTCGGGCTCGCCACCCACGGGGAGGCCAAGATCCCGGGACCGCCCCACGGGCCCAACCCCGACTCCCTCAAGGTCGGGAGCTCTGGCCCGTTCGGCATGATGTACGCGTCCAACAACCTCAGCGCCACGATCCAGCGCGCCTTCGAAGCGCGGGTGGATCAACGCCAGGGCTACTGGAACTGGCGCGACGGGGAGAGGCCCGCCGGCCTCGACGCGGACCAGGTCAAGATGCTCTACGACGGCATCATCGGCTCGGACCACCTCACCATGTACGCCAACCAAGGCACCGACCTCATGCCCGCCATCAAGCAGGCACTCGGGCACCAGAACGCGGTCAAGGTCACCATGCAGTCGGAAGAAGGCCTCCACTCCGTGGCGGTCACCGGCATCTCGGAAAAGGGCGTGTCGATCTGGGATCCGGCGACCGGGAAGAACGAGACCCTCTCGCCGGCGGTCTTCAACTCCTTGATCGTCCGGGCCACCCTCGACAGCAAGCACCTGGATCAGGAGACGATCCGTCGCGAGCAGTCGAGCCGGCGCTACACGTCCTATGGCGAAGACGGCGGCTACTCCGAGAACATGCGGAAAGAGGGCGGCGGTCGCCTCGGCAGCCGCGCGCAGTCGGGCTAATACGCCTCCACCGAGACGAAGGGACTGAAATGCACACCCCCCACTCGACCCGGCGCCTCCTCGCGCTCGCCCTGTCGCTGGCCCTGGCCGGATGTCTCCCCCTTCCCGGCACCCTCGGCACGTCGGACACTCCCTCCATCGGTGCCGTGGGAGGCAAGCAGGACACCCTCGTCGCGAACAACACGGCGAGCCTTTCGGGCGCCGTCCGCGGCCCCGCGACGCTGGTCAGCAACAACGTCGCGGGCTACCGGGTCCAGACCTACGCGGAGGCCCCCGCCCAGCAGGCGGTGGTCTACCTGACGGCCCCCGACGAGCGCTTCTACGCCGGCGGCGACGGCAAGGCGATCTTCACCGTCACCGACGACCAGGGACGCTTCACCTTCAAGGCCGCCCCGGCCGAGGTGCCGGTCGTGGTCACGGTCCTCCTGGCACAGAACCGGCGCCTGGTGGGCTTCACGATCCCGAAGAAGGGGGCGAACACCTACGACGTGGACCTCGCCACCACGGTGGTCGCGGAGTTCCTGCGCGACCAGGCGCGCCTGGCCAAGCGCTCCATGGCCGACTACCCCGCGCTGGCCATCGAGTTGCCCGAGATCATCCGCCTGACCCGCGAGCTCCTCACCAGCGAGAAGATGGCGGTGCCGGATCTCGGGGTGAACGCCATCCCCGGCATGCGCCACGCCTACGTCCGCGCCTTCGGCGCCGACAACAAGGCCCTGAGCGACGCCTGGAAGCGCCTGCTCGGCTATCGCCCGCTCCTGATCGACGAGGTGGACGCCGGCCTCTCTGCGGGCCTCAACGCCCTCTCGGTGCACGTCGCCGAGGACGGCAGCCTCTACACGGCGGGGTTCAACAACTTCGACCTGGAGATTCGGCGCCGCAAGCCGGATGGAGCCTTCGAGTTCATCACCCGGGCGCCGCGCAGCCAGTGGATCGACTACGTCGGGGGCATGCTCGCCATCGGCGACACCCTTCACGTGGGCGCCCCGACCTCGTACGCGCACTACGGCTTCGACCTCACGCTCCCGTTCAACCCCGACTCCCCGCCCGATTCCTGGTACGAAAACAACCCGCTCTGGATCCAGAGCGGCCAGAGCGCCGACGGCGTCCGGCCCTTCAGCCCCTTCGACCTCTCGGCCAAGGACGGCTGGTTCTACGCGACCAGCGACAGCACCAACGAGGTCGTGGCCTACCACGTGACCGACGACATGGCCGCCGACGACTCAGGCGCCCAGATCGCGCCGGGCTTCGAGGTGATCGCGGGCGATCGCAACGCCCCTTCCACCTTCGTCGAAGGCCAGGACACCCCGGCGCTCGACGGTTCAGCCACCCGCTTCAACTACCCGAGCAACCTTACCCTGCAGACCGTGGACGGCAAGGACTACCTCTACGTCTCGGACACCCTCAACCACCGCATCCGGCGCATCAAGCTGGCAAGCCCCTCCTTCACGGTCGAGACGGTCCTCGGGTTCTCGAGCACCACCGCCTACGGCAACATGCTCAAGCCGCCCGGGGAGCTCGAGGACGGCAAGGCCCCTCAGAGCAAGGAGCAGGGCTTCACCGACATCGACTCGCCGGACGGGGTGCCCAAGGCGAAGGCCACCCTCTCCTACCCCCACAAGGTGGTCTTCGATGCCGCGGGCCGGATGTTCATCGCCGATCAGGACCACCGGCGCGTGCGCATGTTCGACGGCACCAAGGTCTACACCCTCGCGGGCACCGAGCCCGGAGTCGCGAGCGCCGTCGGCGACTCGCGCCGCTCGGGCCTTGGCGAGGTGGCGAGCATCGCCTTCGACAAGGACGGAAATCTCTTGATCGCCGACGGGCGCTCCAACAAGCTGCGGCGCCTCTGGCTGAAGTTCGGACTTTGAGGGGATTGAAATGAGACGTTCCCATCTGCGCAGCCTCACGGCCCTGAGCCTGGCCTTCGGCCTGCTCGGCTGCACCCCCGACATGCTGATACGCCCCTCGACCGGCGACGACTCCGGCCAGGCGTCCTTGGTCGCGAACAACACCGCAGGCTTCGTGGGGAGCGTCCGCGTCCCCACCGAGCTGATCTCGAACAACGCGGGGGGCCTCATCTCGAACAACGCCGGGGGGCTCATCTCCAACAACGCGGGAGGCTACCGGATCAGCGCGCTTGCCGAGCAGCCGCTCGCGAACACGCTCGTCTACCTGCTCAACCCGGACGAGAAGTTCTACAACAACCTCAAGGGGGAGCGCATCGTCGCGACCACCGACGCGAGCGGCGCCTACCGCCTCCCGGAGGTGCTGCCCACGGACAAGCAGGTCATCGTGAGCGCCATGCTCTCGGGGAACCGGCGCATGGTGGGCTACACCTTCAGCCAGAAGGGGGAGAACCGCGTCGACGTCGGCGTGGCGAGCACCTACGTCACCGAGTTCTTCCGGGCCCAGGCCAAGAAGGCGGGCCGGACCATGGGCGACTACCCGGGCGCCCTCGAGAAGCTCCCCGCGCTCGTGGCCGAAACCCAGAAGCTGCTGGACGCGGGCACCCTGAGCATCCCCGACCTGACCATCGGGCAGGCCGAGGCCATGAACAGGACCTACCTGGCCGCCTTCGGCTCGCGCAGCAAGGCCCTGAGCGATGGCTGGGCCGAGCTTCTGGGTCATCGCCTGGTGGCACTCTCGACGGCCGCCGGCAACTACGCCATCGGCGTCCTCCAGGAGGACGGGCCCGCCACGCGCCTCGGCCTGCACCTGCCGACGGGCGTCGCGTGCGACGCGGCGGGCAACCTGTTCATCGCCGAGAAGAATCACCACGGCGTGCGCTGGGTGAAGCCCGACGGCAGCAGCACCTTCATCGGGGGCTTCAGAGGGGACGGCTCGGTGAGCGTCCCTGACCTCTCTGCGGACGGCGCGGCCTTCGACCAGACCGTGCTGCCCGAGGTGCAGGACATCACCTGCGATCCGACGGGCAACGTGATCGTCTCCCTTCAGGGCCAGGGCATGCCCACCGAGGTCCTGGTCTTCCTTTGCCGCACGGCAGGGAAGTACTACGGCCGGGACATGCAGGCCGGGCACTCCTACATCCTGGGAAACCCGGCGGGCGAGGCGGGCCACCAGAACGGGGCGCTCGCCACGGCGACCTTCAACGCCGTCGCCGGGGTGACGACCGACGACCAGGGCAACATCTACCTGGCCGATCGCCGCAACAACCTGATCCGCCGGATCGACGCCGGGACCGGGACGGTCTCGACCTTTGCGGGCTTCGAGAGCTTCGGCGAGAGCGGGACCACCGTGCCCGAAGCCCAGCAAAAGAGCTACGCCACGCCCGAGCAGAACGCCCTGGAGGCCGTGATCCATCGCCCCTTCGACGTGGCCTGGCGCAAGGGCTCGGACGGCCTCGAGCGCCTCTACGTCTGGGAAGGCACCAACCCCAGCGAGGCCTCCGCCTCCATCAAGGCGCTGGGCAACGCCATCCGCGAGGTCACCTTCGACCCGGCCAGGCCCTCGGAGGCCGTCATCCGCTTCCTGGCGGGCGGTCCGGACAGGCGCGGCCTGGGGGGCGACGGCGCTCTGGCCAAGGACGCCCAGATCAACCTGGTCGATCCGGACAACACCCCCGAGGTGCCCTACGGGGGGATCGCCCTCTCGAAGGACAGCCGGTACCTGTTCTTCAACGATTCGCTCAACCGGCGCTTGCGCGTCATCGACCTGGAGACCGGTCGCATCGACACCGCCGCTGGCGGCGGGAGCGAGGCGGGCGACGCGGAGGCCCGCGAGGCCCTGCTCAAGGACGTCTCGGGCCTGGCCACGGGACCGAACGGCGAGGTCTACTTCTGCGACTCGATCAACCACGTGGTCCGCAAGCTGAACTGGCAGTTCGGGCACTGAGCGCATCTAACCAACCCAGGCATGTTACGGCCCGTGGCCGCCGTGGGCGGCTTGACGGAACGGTATTGCTGGACGCGCTGCCCCTCAGGGGGATTCGGGCTCCAGGCCATCGGCGTCGATCGCGAAGCCCTTGTGCTCGATCAGGGCACGCAGGCGCGCAAGGTCGGTCTTGGCGGCGTCGCAGGTGACGTCGATGCGATCGAGCAGGATCTCGGCCGACTGGACCCCGCGCAGCAGGACCAGCGTCTTGCGGAGATCCTGGAAGTCGGCATGAGGGGTCGGATGGACCCGGAAGCTCACCAGGCGCATGGCTTCACCCTCCTCGCCGCGACCCGACGGGGTCATTCTAGCGCCTCGGGCGCGCAAGTAAATCAAAGCTCGCTGCTTTACTCCGCGAGGGGC
The DNA here is from genome assembly GCA_036704125.1 of Pantanalinema sp. NCBI lineage: Bacteria > Bacillati > Cyanobacteriota > Cyanophyceae > Leptolyngbyales > Leptolyngbyaceae > Pantanalinema > Pantanalinema sp. The sequence goes on from DATNQI010000013.1 coordinate 9,983, forward strand.
CCTGCCTAAGATCGGCGCACGAGCGACGACGAGGAGGTCTCCATGCTGTTCAGCGGAGTAGGAATCGTCTTGGCGGGGCTTCTGGGCACGCTGGCCATGACCACGTGGTTCTACTTCGCCCACGCCTTCGGGGTGGCGCGGCACAACCCGGGCTCCTACCTGGGGACCCTGATCTTCGGGGTCACCCGCACGGCGTTCGCGGTGGGCCTCGTCTTCCACTTCCTGATCGGGGTCGTGGCGGCGTGGATCTACGCCGCGCTCATGAGCGCCTGGGGGATCCCGGGCGGGGTCGGCTGGGGCATGCTCTTCGGGGTTTTCCACTGGCTCGTCGTCATGGGCCTGCTGGGGGTGGTGGCCCCGCTGCACCCGGCCATCCGGAGCGGCCGGCTCGAGAACCCGGGGGTCTTCGCGCGGCGCGAGGGCTGGACCGAGTCCGCGGGCAGCCTCATCGACCACCTCCTGTTCGGCGCGATCGTCGGCGGCACCCTGGGCATCTACCGCCAGCACATCGGCCTCTCGATGCCGTACTCGTTCGAGAGCTGGCAGCAGCCGGCGCTGGGCCCCAGCATCAGCTACCTGGTGCTCGTCATCGCGCTGGTCGCCCTCTTCATCGCCGGGGCGAGCGTGACCACCCGGCTCGGCTACGGCGACGAGGTCTTCGCCGCGGCGAGCCCCGACGAGGACGACCCCGAGTGGAAGATCGCCCGGGCGCACAAGGCGACCGAGGAAGAGTGAGGCGGATCCTCAGAAGAGCCAGGGCTGGTTGAACTTGAAGACCAGCCCGATCACGTGGCGGGTCGCCCAGTCCGGGAAGAGGGTGTTGCGGTAGGCGTTGAACTTGTAGCTCAGGGCCGTGGTCTCGGTCAGGGGCAGCGAGACCACCGACTCGTCGTCGACCAGCAGCCCGTCGCCCGCCACGTTCCCGGTGGCGAACAGCTTGAGATCCGTCGAGAGGGAAACGCCCCAGAGCGTCTGCTTGAAGAGGATCCCCGAGGTGGCGCCCGTCCGGTCCGGCTGGGTGCGGTCGAAGAAGTGGTGGCGGTACTCGATCCCCGCCCGCACCTCGAGCCCCAGGGGAAACTGGTGGCTCAGGCCCGTCCCCAGCTGGCCGAGGAAGTAGCGCGGGTCCTTGTCGTTGACGAAGCGCGTGTTGAGGGTGAGGGTCGCGTACGGCTTGGTCAGCGCGGAGAAGGCCTGGGTGCGGTAGTCGGAGACGAACTGGATCTTGTCCGAGGAGGTCTGGCTCTTGCCGTCCGAGAGCTGGTCGCTGTGGTAGGACAGCTTGAGGGTGTTGTCCAGCTCGTTGGCGGCCCAGGTGGTGCCCACCTCGTAGCCGAGATCTCCCCCCCAGCTCATGCCGCTCTTGTCGCCCTTCCAGGTCAGGTCGGGGTAGCGCGTGCCGGCAGGGTCCACCGCCCGGCGCTGGAGGTCGGTGGAAAGCTGAAGGGACGACTTCCAGAAGGGGATCAGGTAGTGGTCGGGGAAGCCGGCCCTGGCCACGGGGCGGCCCAGCCTGCCCTCCTCGGCGAAGTAGGCGACCATCGCCTCGCGGACCGAGGTGCGCAGGGTGCGGGCCTTGATGCCGCCGAGGGTCTCGAGGCCCTGGGATTTGCCCTGGATGGCGGGCAGCGGCACGGCGAGCGAGTAGGTCGACTTGGGCTCGACGGGACGACCGTTGACCTGCAGCACGTCGCCCACCTTGGCGATGCCCGCCGCCAGCGCGTGGGGACGCGCTCCTGCGATCGCCTGATCGTACAGGGTCACGAGCACCGAGCCCTTGACCTCGGCCACCGTGAGGGCGTCCTCCCACGGCATGGCGTAGTAGAGGCTCTTGGTGGTGGTGATGGGGCCGTAGACTCGCTCGTCGTGGAAGAAGCTCCGGGGCAGGACGGCGACCTCGGCGCGGGCCGAGAGGCGCATGATCTCGGGGATCAGGGCCTTGGCCTCGTCCGACGTGGTGCGATCGGCCAGGCGCGCGAGGCCCCCGTGGGCGCGGGCCCAGGCGTCCGACGAGTCCTTCTTGGCCGCGGCGACCACCCCCGCGATCGCCCCTCCCAGCGGGTGGGGGCGATCCTCGTCCAGGCGCAGCATGTCCGGCTCGATGCGGCTCAGGCGGTAATCGCCCTGGGGGCCCGGCTCGAAGGTCAGGCGCGCCTTGCCCACGGCGGTCCCGAAGGCGCCGGCGTGAAGGGCGCGCTTGCCGTCGATGCCGACCACCTCGTGGACGGCGATGGCGTTGGGGTTGCTGGAGTTGAAGCCGCCGATCACCAGATCGACGCCCGAATCGCGGGTCAACAGGGGCATTTCCTGGTCGAGCGAGAGGTGGGTGAGCGCCACCACGAGATCCGGGGTGGCCTCCTTGCGGATGAAGGGCACCCAGCGCGCGACCGCCTCCAGGGGCGGCACCACCTCGATCCGAGGGGTGTCCTTGAGATCGACGTACTGGGCGAGGCCACCGTCCAGGAGGCCGATCACCGCCACCCTCACGCCGCCCTTCTCGAAGACGGCGTAGGGCTTCGCCAGGGGCTCCTTGGACTTGGCCCACCGCACGTTGGTCACCACCGCCGACGCCGACGACTCGCGCACCCGGTCCATGAGGGAGTCGAGGCCGAAGCTGAAGTCGTGGTTGGCAGGCAGCCATGCATCATAGCCCGCCCGGTTCATGGCCTCGATGACCGAGCGCCCCTTGGTGGAGGCAGCCAGCGCGCTCGGCCCGAGCACGTTGCCGGCGGACATGAGCAGGGTCGCGCCGGCGCGATCGCGCTCCGAGCCGATGAGGGCTGCGGCCCGCGAGAGCCCCCCCGCGATGGTGGGACGGGCGCGGTAGGGATCGAGCCTGACCGGCTCGAAGAGACCGTACGAGTCGTTGGTGTGGAGGATCGTCAGCGTCCTGGGGCGCGGCACGACCACCTCGCTCAGCGCCATGAGCTCCTCGATCGATTGCGAGGCGACCGGGACGATCGGCGCTGCGAGCGACACCGCCTGCGCAAGAGGCAGGGAGGCGGTGGCGTCGGAAGTCTGAGCCAGGGCGGGGGCACCGAGCAGCACGCCGAGAAACAAGGCGCCGATGAGGGCGCGCAGCACCCCTCGAGCCGGCCGGGGGGCTAGGACATGCACAGCTCGTGCTCGAGCTGGCTCGACTGGACCTCCAGGTGGACCATCTTGGCCCGGTCCTCGGCGGGCGCCTGCGAAAGCTGCGGGTGACGCGCGTACAGCTCGGCCAGCTCGTGGTTGAGGCGGACGCGCTCGAGGGCCTTCGCCTTGAACTCGCGGTAGCCGTAGCAGGGCAGCTCGCCCTCGCCGAAGCGGGGATAGGTGTCCTTGCGGTAGGCGACGAACCACTCGCGCATCAGGCGCGTGGTGGCCTCGGGCAGGATCTCGAGGGAATGGTCCATGGGAATCGGGGCTCCTAGTAGCGCAGGTACTTGCGAATCAGGGGGTAGAGGTCGTCGAGGGCGATGGCCTGGTACTCCATCAGATAATCGATCCGCTTGAGGACCCCGCCCGGCTTGATGTTGGCGGGGTAGGTCTCGGGCGAGGCGTTCTCCCAGTCGGGCATCAAGAGCAGCGAGCCGATCTTGCCCTCGTCCAGGGCGGCCTGGTAGACGCTCACCTTCTCGTCGTTGAAGATGCGGGCGTAGCGCTTCTCCTTGAGGACGGTGCGCGCGTACCAGCGCTTGAACAGCTCGATCACGTTCGAGACGCTCGCCACCCGCCGCCGCGCGGCCTCCTCGGAATCGGCGAGGAAGGCGTCGATCGCCTCCGGCCCCTCGAACGCCACCTGGCGCGACTCCCCGATGACGAAGCGATCGCCTCGCGGCGTCTTGAGGACCAGCACCGAGAGCTTTGGCAGGTAGACGTTGCCCGTGGTGTCGCTGGGGTCCGCCGGCAGGAAGGTGGGCGAGTAGACGAGCTCCTTGCCGGGCTTGCCGTCGTAGAGCTCGAACTCGAAGCCGCGCGCGGCGCGCGGCACGGCGATGCCCCCCGTCGGGTGCAGCTCGGGGTAGCGGCGCTCGTAAGCCGCCAGGGTGTTGCCCGGCACCGGGTCGGCGAAGCGCTGGGCGGGGCTCGGTTGTGACCTGGGAGTCGGGGCGGCAACGGCCGGGAGGGTCAGAATGAGACCCACGAGCAAGGCCCAACCGAAGCACCCCCCCAGGCGGGATGCGATCGCGCTCATCGCCCCTATCTTACCCCGCGCAGCAGGCGATCAATCCCTCGCCGGGCCCGGCCGGACGATCGATCGCTTGCGTTTTGTGAACCTTGGGCTGGGTTTAGTCACAGCTTAAGAAAGCCTGCCGCGCCGAGGGGGGATAAATCCGCAATACCGCTCCCCTGTCGAGGAGGTCCCATGCCGAACCCGATCCAGCGCACCCCCCTCGCCGCCAAGCCTGCGCGCCCCGCGCTCCCGGGCGCCGGCCTCGCGCTCGGCCTGTTCGACAAGCCCAAGGTCAGCGCCCAGGACACGGTCACCCGCTCGGCCGACCCGCAGGTCCGCCCGAGCGCAGGGATGACGCCCGGGCAGGCCGGCATCTACTACTCCTACACCGACGCGCAGCGCAAGCAGTTCGACCAGGTCTGGAGCGCCGTCGAACCGAGCGGCCAGAAGGCGCTCATCAGGCTGCTCGAGGACGGACGCCTCTTGAGCAGCAAGGACATGCGCAAGGGCGATCGCCTCCTCACCCACCTGGACCGGCTCTCGACCCAGGCCCTTCCCGCCGGCCTTTCGCGCGCCGAGCTGCTCGGAGGCCTCATCACGCAGGCCCAGGATCCCGGCACCATCTCGCAGGGCGACCGCGGCACCTGCACCGTCACCACCGCCGAGTACATGCTCGCCAGCAAGTCCCCCGCCGAGTACGCCCGCGTGGTGAGCGACCTTTCGACGACCGGCGGCCAGGTCACCCTCGCCAGCGGCGCCAAGGCCCATCGCATCGCCAGCAGCCTGAAAACCGACGACTCGGGCCGCACCTCGGCAAGCCGCCTGTTCGAGGCCGCCATGATGGAGTACGGCAACGGCCCGCTCAGCTACAGCAACGAGACGGACAAGCACGGGATCGCGGGGGCCTCGTTCCTCTCCGGCGGCCTCACGCCGCTCTCCACCACGCGGGTCCTCTCGGCCGCCCTGGGCGAGGACTACGACACCCGCACCACCCTGCTGGGGCGCGATCGCCTCATGAGAAGCCTCAAGGACGCCCTCGCCGAGGGCCAGACGGTCCCGATCGGCATGGACTGGCGCGGCAGCACCGAGAAGAAGCGCTCGGGGCACGAGGTCCTGGTGCTCAAGATCGAGGACGACCGCGTCTACTACCGCAACCCGTGGGGCCAGACCCACTCGCCCGGCTTCGAGACCGACGGCAAGACCAGCCCCAAGCGCCGGATCGAGGACCAGAGCGGCGTGGAGAGCATGGCGCTCTCCGAGTTCCGGTGGCGCCTCGACAGCATCTCGCGCAAGTAGGCAGGGGCGCTGGAGCGGCCTGGTGACCCCCTCGTGGTATCCTCGGGGCATGTCGACCCGACTTCGCCTTCTTTTCGCCGCCGCCATCATCGGGCTCAGCCTGCTGGGCCCGGGTGGCGCCATCGCGGCTCCCGCCCCGTTCTCGGATGAGGCTGATGCGGCCTCGCTGCTCACGGCGCTCATGCGCCAAGAGGTCTATCTTTCCGGGCAGAGCCCCGATCCGGTGCGCCTGGGCGATCGCCTCGTCAAGCGCCGGGAGCTGCGCCAGACGGCCGCCGCCTTCTCCGCGCTCGTGCGCGAGGGCCTCGGCCCGAGCGACTTCGAGGCCAGGCTTCGCGAGCGCTTCGAGCTGATCGAGGCCCCCGCCCACTTCACCGGCTACTACCTGCCGAGGCTCGAGGCCCGGCGCGCGGCGGACAGGCGCTTTCGCTTCCCCCTCTACGCCCGCCCCCCCGGCCTGGCGGCGGGTTCTGCCGCCGTGACCCGCGCGGGGATCGAGGACGCAGGAGCGCTCGAGGGGCAGGGGCTCGAGATCGCCTGGGTCGAGCACGAGCTGGATCGCTACCTCCTGATGGTGCAGGGCTCGGGGATCCTGGTTTTCGAGGACGGCAGGCAGACCCCCGTCAACTACGGCGGCGGCAACGGCCACCCCTACGTGAGCCTGGGCAAGCTGCTCGTCGCCGACGGCAGGATCGCCCCCGAGACCATCTCGGTGCCCGCCATCCGCGCGTACTTCGAGGCGCACCCCGAGGAGCTGCATGCTTACCTCGTCAAGAACCCGAGCTACGTCTTCTTCAAGCTCGCCGACAGCGGCCCCTTCGGCGTCTCGGGGGTCGTGCTGACGCCGGGCCGCTCCATCGCCACCGACAAGGCCCTCTCGCCCTCCGGGGCGATCGCCTACGTTCGCTACGAAAGCGACGGCCAAGCGCGCGGCCGCTTCGTCTGCGACCAGGACACGGGCTCGGCCATCAAGGGCTGGGGCCGCGCCGACATCTTCTGGGGGGCAGGCGACGAGGCGGGCCGCGTCGCGGGCACCCTGAACGCCACCGGCTCCTTGACCTACCTGCTCTTGAAGCCCTGAGCACGACAGGTAGGCGCTACTTGTCGGGCACGCGCACCAGGAAGTAACCCTGGCCCCAGCGCTTGCGGTACTCGTCGAGCCACTGGGCGACGGCCGGGCCCGGGATGTGCTTGGGCTGGCTGAAGATGTCCTTGATCAGGAACTGCTCGGTGCCCTCGAGGGTCTCGCGCACGGCCTGGGAGAAGACCTCCAGGCAGCGCTCGGGCGCCGGCAAGCGCGCCGGGTCCACCTGGCCCATGTCGTCGAGGACGGGAACGAAGGCCGCGAAGTTGATGCCGAAGTTGTTGCGCAGCACCTCGGCCATCTCCCAGGCGATGCGGTCCTCCTCGTGGTGGCAGCCACCGTCGGTTGGAACGAAGCCGCTCTCGCCGTCCGAGCCCTGGGAAAACCAGCAGATGTAGTGTACGGACATTGTCTCCCCCCGCCCCGTGCTCAGCAGAGAGCCCGGGGCTTGCTTGCTAACGCCCAAAAGAGCATCCAACAAAACCAGGCATGTGACGACCTTGGGCCGCCGTGGGCGCCTCGAAGGATATTTTGGTTGGACGCTCTAAGTATACGCCGCTAAAACGTGAACTGCGAGGCCAGGGCGTAGTAGCCGCCCTTGGAGGAGGAGAAGAGGCCGTCGTAGGAGCCGATGGCGAGATCCAGGCGGCACGCCGCAAGCTCCAGGCCGAGCCCCGAGGTGAAGCTGGTGGCCCGCTCGCCGCCCGCGCTCAGACCCGCGCGCAACGGCAGCCAGCCAATCGGCCGGAACTCCGCTCCGAGGTGCACCTCGGGCTGGGTCGAGACGCCGTAGGCCCTCCCGGTCCCGAGCTCCACATCGCCGAACACTTTCAGGGGCAAGGATCTCAGAGGAAGCCACTTGGCCCCGATGCCGAGCTTGAGGGGCAGGGGATCCCACAGCTCCTTGCCGTTGTTGGATCCATCGCTCTGGTCGGTCGTCGTCGATGGCGCCGTCGCGTTGAACTGCCCGTCCGCGCCAGAGAAACCGAGCTGGTAGGGTTCTAGCCGGTAGGTGTGGCGCTGTTCGGTGATCCTGGGCCAGCGGACCGCCCCGATGTTCGAAAGGGCCGCCACCAGCCGCAGGTCGTCCCGCACCTCCGAGGCGACCGAGAGATCGAGCGCTCCGCCCGCGCCCATGGTGCCGTACTGGTAGGTCGCCTGGGCCGCGCCCGAGAAGGATCCGTCGGCGTGGGTCTCGAGGAGCTTGCCCGTGGCCTCGGTGATCCGCGCGAAGCCCAGGCCCTGGATGTAGCGGGCGGTGAGGCCCAGGGCCGTCGCCCTGGCGCCCTGGAAGGAGACGGGCACCCCGAACGAGAAGCCCACGTCGGCGAAGGCGTCCGCCCTCGCCCCCTGAAGGCTGTCGATGGAGACCTTCGTGGTGCCGGCGTTGCCGAGCAGCAGCGTGAACAGGTCCTTCGGCAGCGCGAGGCCCACCGTGTCGGCGGCGGCCCGCACGAAGAAGCCGCTGCGGTGCATGGGCGCGCTGACCCCGATGGCCGTGCCGAAGTCGAGCTTGAGGCCGAGGCCGCTGGCCGGGATGGCCGCGGTGAGCTGGCGCACGTCGGCGTCCGAGAGGGTCTTGCCCTTCAGGAGCTCGTCGAGGGTCTGGAAGCCGAAGGCGTCGTTGCCGAGCCCGAGGCTCAGGACGGGCAGGGGCGCGATCGCGGCCCCTTGGCTGGTCGGCAGCCCCAGCAGGGCCGCGTTGGTCCACGCCGTGCTCGCCGCCACGTCGAGCGCGAGCTGCGAGCGCCCCAGCCCGAGGCTGCGCGCGTCGAGAGCGGCGGCCGAGGCTGCCGCGGTGGCCTGGTAGGCGAGCGCCGAGGCCAGGAGGCTTGCGCCCAGGCGAGCGCAAGCGAGGGCCTTTCGGGCTGTCGTGGGGGTCATCTTTTCCCTGACGATGCGAAGAAGCGCGAAAACCTTGACACGATCGTCCGTTCATCAACTTCTCACGAAGACGGACATCACGGAACCGGCCGCTTGGGATCCTCTAAGCTCCTACCCTGCTCGCCTGAAAAAATCCGCAACCTCACGATCATTTCATTGTGATCATTTGGTAAAAGGGGTACAAGCGAGGAGCGGCGCTTGCCTCCTTGCCCCCCCTTGCGCCTGGTGCCGGCCTCGGCCCGCTGGAGAAGTTACAGGTGACCCTATGACGCGACGTCTGGCGGCCCATCTCGCCCTGTCCGCGAGCCTCGTAGTCCTGCTTGGCACCCCGGTCCTGGCGGCGATCGCCCCCGTGCCCGACGTGCAGCCCCCGCAGACCCGCATCACCATCGGGGACCAGGGGCCGACCCTCGCGGAGCTGAGCTACGAACGCCTGCTCGAAGAGAGCCTCCAGCAGAGCCTCGCCTCCTACCTCGGTCCCTCCCGCTTCCTCATCCAGGTGCGCGTGGCGCTGTCCTCCGAGGCAGCCCAGGGGTCCTCGGTGATGCAGCAGGCGCAGGCCCCCGCGGCAGCGCCGCCCACCTCGACCCTCTACCTGCCGCCCGAGGAGCCCGAGGCCGCGGTCGCGGACTCCCCGCTGCTGCCCGGCCTCGGCAACCTGCGCGCCGACGATCTGCCCAGCCAGGATCCCCGCCCCGGCCGCCGTCCCGCGCTGCCCGCGGCCCCTGAGCCCGCCTTCGCCCCGGCCCAGCCCCAGGCCCCCGTCTCCCAGCCCCAGCAGGCTCAGCCTCCGCGCATCGAGCGGATCCGCGTGGCCCTGGTGCTGCCGACGGACCTCACGAGCGGCGACGAGGACTACGTCAAGAACCTGGTCTACCAGCGCGCGGACCTCAACCTGGCCCGCGGCGACACCATCGACGTCGTGCGCCGCGACTTCCCCCGCCAGGGCGAGAAGGCCCCCGCCCCTGCCGGCGGCACCTCCCTGCCTCCCTGGCTCTGGGGCGTCATCGGCGCCCTCTCGGGCGCGGGCCTCGTCGGGGCCATGGCCTTCGCTCGCCGCAAGCCCACGCCGAGCGCCGCGCCCGTCGCACCGGCGCAGGCGCCTTCGGTCGGGGAGAACACCCGCGCCGCCGAGGCGATCCTCGCCGGCCTCCAGGCCGCGAGCAAGCCTGCCGACCTCCTTCCCGTTCGCCAGGACCTCTTGGTCCAGCTGCTGGACCACCCCGACTCGGGAGAGCGCTTCCTGCGCAAGGTCCTGAGCGAGGAGGGGGGCCTCGACAGGGCGGTCGCCTTGACCCGCGCCATGGGCCTCAACGTCGCCAAGCGCCTCTTCACCGGCCTCTTGCCCCAGGAGTGGAAGGCGATCGAGCTCGCTTCCCTCGATCGCCGGGAGGTTTCGACCGAGGACCAGCGCGCCGTGCTGGAGGAAGCCCTCTACGCCGTGCTGCGCGAGAAGAGCGAGCAGCGGGGCTCGGACAAGAGCTCGCCCTTCGCCTTCCTCTCGACCCTCGACGACTCGCAGATCATCTACCTGCTCGAGGACGAGGGGCCCCGCGTCCAGGCCCTCCTGCTCTCGCAGCTTCCCCCCGACCGGGCGGTGGGCCTGATGCGCCTCAAGCCGCCCGCCGAGCAAGGCGCGATCGCGGCCGCCATGGGCGAGCTGCACCTCTTGCCCATGAGCTCCTTTCTGGACCTGGCGAACCACCTCTCGGAAAAGGCCACCAAGGCCCCCAGCTTCGAGACCGCCGTCACCAACGGCCTGGGCCTCCTGGTCAACCTGCTCGATCACTCGGACCGCGCGACCGAGCAGGGAATCCTCAGCGGCCTGTCCAGCCAGAACCCCAGGCTGCTCGCCCAGGTCCGCGAGGCGTACCTCACCTTCGATGACCTGGCGGGCATTCCCCGCGAGATCCTCAAGGACGCGCTGCGCGAGGCGGACAAGGAGTCGCTCGCCGAGGTGCTGCGCGACGCCGGCGACCCGGTGCGCGAGGCCGTGATGGCGGCGCTCACCGACCGGGCCCGCCGCATCGTCGAGGACGCGCTCGCCCAGCCGCCGATGGTGGCTCGCGACGGGGCCGCGCGCGACGCCATCCGCAAGGACCTCGTCGCGAGGGTCCGGCAGCTCATGCAACTCGGGCGCTTCACCGTCAAGGAGCTGCGCATCCCCCAGGAGGAACTGAAATGATCCGGCATCCGCGCAGCATCGCGATCGCGGCTCTCGTGGCCGCGATCGCCCTGTCGCTCCCCACCCGGGGGGCTCACGCCGAGACCCCGGCCGAGACCGACCCGGCCGCGAGCCCCGAGGCCGCGACCCCCAAGCCCCCCCTCTCGGAGGGGGTGATCCGGCTGCGCCGCGGGGGCCCGTCGATCGACCTGGACTCGATCCTCGACTCCAACCAGCCCGATTTCTACCTCAACGTCGACATCCCGGCCCCCGAGCCCACCCCGAGCGTCACGCCGAGCGTCGCGCCGAGCGCCGCGCCCGCGACCGGAAGCCCCGAGGCCGTCCCCGCCGCCACCCCCTCGCCAAAGCCGGCCAAGAGCGGGTCCGACCTGATGTACCAGGCCCAGCGCCTGGCCACGCTCGGCCAGTACCGCAAGGCCCTCCTGGCCGTGGACGAGGCGATCGCCCAGGACGAGACGGCCGCGGCCCTGCACGCCGTGCGCGGCTCGCTGCTGGTCAAGCTGCGCGACTACCCCGGCGCCGAAGAGGCATGGGACCGGGCGCTCGTGCTCGACCCCGGCGCCCACGACGTGAAAGCCGGCCTGGACTGGCTCCGCAAGCGCCTCGCCGCGACCAGCAGCGCCCAGTAGAGGAAGGCCCCCATGAGCAAGATCCTGTCCGTCGCCCTCGCCGCCGTGGTGGGGATCGCGGCGTGCCCCCCCGCCCTCTCTGCCCCCAAGGATCCCGCCAAGCCGATCGCGGCGCTGACCGAGATCCTCTCGGACCCGCAGGCGATCCTGCGGGTCATCCCGGCGCTGCCCGACTCGATCACCCGGGTCGACCCCACCGCGGTGCGCCTCTTCATGTACAACGAGCGCAAGCGTGAGGAGACCGAGGCGCTCGCGACCGTGGTCGAGAACCGCCTGAGCGAGGAGCTGCTGCGCCTTCACCGCTTCAAGGTGATCGAGGCCCGCGAGGCCAAGACCCTGCGCGTCGAGTCGAGCAGCACCAACTTCCAGCTCAGCAACACCATCGAGTCGCTGGCGCGCATGCGCGCCATCGGCCAGTCGGTGGGCGCCGACGCCATCCTCATGTACGCCCCTCAGATCCAGGACCGGATGGTGCTCGTCAACGCCAAGCTGGTCCGGGTGGGCGACGGCGAGATCCTCTGGACCGAGCGCTTCGCCTACAACTTCGACCTCCAGCGCGCCGAGCGCGAGGCCCAGGCCCAGGCCGAGGAAGCCTCGAAGCTCGAGGCCGAGCGCCGGCGCGTCTCCTTGGAGCGGCGCACCCGCGACAACGGCCTCTACGCCTACACCGGCATGACGGGCTACGCCATGCGGCGGCGCTCGGCCGCGGCCGGCACCTCCGACGAGGTCTCGCCGGCGGGCCTTAGCGTCGGCTTCATGGGCCTTCGCAACATGGGCTTCGCCGAGAACGCGGCCTTCGGCGTGGACCTCCAGATCGACCAGATGGGCTCGGTCAACCCCAAGCTGAGCCTTCCGATGGTCACCCTCTCGCCCCTCTTCCTGCTGCGCCTCGACCCGCTCTTCGTCAAGGGCGAGAACGACGGGGTCTTCAACCTCTACTTCGGCCCGGGCGAGACCTTCATCTTCCAGGCGCCGCAGCTGAGCTACCAGTTCACGGGCAAGGCCGGCCTGATGGTCCGCTTCACGCCCGACATGTTCCTCAACCTGGGGGCCGTCTACGTGCCCCAGCAGGAGGTGGGCTTCCAGGCGGTGCCCGGCCTGGACGGCACGGTCAAGGACTTCGGCGGGCTGACCTACCAGGTCACCTTCGGCCTGGCCTTCAAGTAGCAAGAAGGATTATCGCGATGCCCATGATCTCCGTCTCCACCCTGCTCGGCATCGTCCTGGGCTTCGGCCTGTGCATCTGGGCCATCATGTCGGCGACCAAGGACTACCACATCTTCTTCCACCTGGAGTCCTTCGCCATCGTCATCGGCGGGACGCTCGCGACCACCCTGATCGGCTACCGGACCCGCTACGTCCTGCGCGCCCTGGCGGGGCTGGGGCAGATCTTCGTGATGCAGCCGATCCAGCCCATGACCCTGCACGACGACATCAAGCTGATGGTCGAGTGGGCGGGGCTCAACCAGCGGGGGCTGAGCGCGGTGGAGGACGACTTCGCCGCGCGCAAGGCCGACGACCCCTTCCTCAAGTTCGCCGTCGACCTGCTGCTGAACGGTTACAAGGAGGCGGATCTGCGCCTCTTTCTGGGCGACATGATCGAGTCCAGCTTCAACCGCCGACTGGTCCACGCCAACATCCTCAACCAGATGGGCGCCCAGGGCCCCGCCTTCGGCATGGTCGGCACCCTGGTCGGCCTCGTCATCATGCTGAGCAACATGGGCTCGGACCCCGCCGCCATCGGCCCGGCCATGGCCATGGCCATGCTCGCGACCCTCTACGGCGTCGTGTTCGCCCGGCTGGTCTTCATGCCGGCCGCGAGCAAGCTCCAGCAGATCCTCGAGATCGAGAAGTTCCGCCGCTACATGCAGCTCGAGGGGGTCGTCATGCTCAGCGAGAAGCGCGCGCCGAGCTACGTCCAGGACCGCCTCAACGCCCTGGTGGACCCCGGCTACCAGTACTTCAAGGAGGGCGACGCCCGCGCCCCGCAGAAGAAGGGGACCGCTCCCCTCCAGCTCGGCAAGCGGTAGGCCAGGGCCATGGCGAACCCTATCGGCCAGAACAAGAGCCCCTTCGGCCCCAAGGGGGGCGGCCACGCCCTGAAGGAGGACGAGAGCTGGCTGCTGACCTACGCCGACACCATCACCAACCTGATGGCCCTCTTCATCCTGATGCTCTCGGTCTCGACCATCAACCCGGCGGCCTTCGAGCAGGTGCAGTCCAAGCTCAAGAAGCAGTTCTCGGGCAAGGAGGCCCCCAAGCCCATCGAGCAGATCGAGAAGCAGATCGAGAAGATCATCCAGGACAAGCACCTCGAGAAGCAGGTGGAGGTCTCGCGCGACGGCAAGGGGGTCGTGATCGAGTTCGCCTCGTCGGCGGTCTTCCAGCTGGGCCAGGCCGACCTCCAGCCGGCCATCAAGGGGGCTTTCGGCCAGATCGCCCGCGAGATCAAGGCCAAGGACTACCGCAACTACACCATCGAGATCGAGGGCCACACCGACGACACCCCGATCCGGACCCCCGAGTTCCCTTCCAACTGGGAGCTCTCGAGCCGCCGTGCCACCAACGTCGTGCGCTTCATGATCGACCAGGACGTCGAGAAGCAGCGCCTGAAGGCCGCGGGCTACGCCGACATCTTCCCCAAGATGCCGAACCGGGACGCCCAGGGCCGCGCGATCGCAGCCAACCAGGCCAAGAACCGCCGCATCGTGATGCGCCTGGTGCCCGGCCTGCGCACCACCGACGTGAGGACCATCCCCGAACCAGGCAAGCAGACCTCTGCGGGGCACTAGGTTCGTTGGCCCCATGGGCCTAACGCTCGCTTTCTCGAATCACCGACCATGCCCTCCCGGTAGGACCGGGAGGGCTGATGCGTCACTGGATCCGGGGCTTGCCCCTCTTCATCGCCGTGGCGCTCTGCGCCGCCCCCGCGCGCGCCGAGGTGCGCGTCACCTTCGGGCTCGGCGCCACCTTCGGATCGACCGAGAGCGGCCCGCGCTGGACGATCGCGAGCGTGCCGGTCGGCAACGACAAGCTCCAGCACTTCGTGGCGGGGCTTGCGATCGCCTGGATGCTATCCGCGGCCGGCTACGACCCGGGCGCGGCCCTCATCGGGGCAGGCTGCGCCGGCGCCCTCAAGGAGGCGCGTGATGCGGGGATGCTGCCGGGGCTCGGCCGGGGCGACGTCGAGGTCGCGGACTTCGCCTGGACCTTCGCCGGGGGCATGGCCTACCTCGGCCTGCAGCGCATGCGCGAGCGCCCCGCGGCACCATGGTCGCTTCACAATAATTAGGGCCCTCGCAGGGGCGTCCCTCACGGAGCATGGGGGCGACTTATGCTACGCTCAGAACAGGCAGGGAGGCGTCTGCCGTCGTCGCGTACGGAGTTGGATCGGTGCAACAAGAAGCCTCGATTTCGCAGGTCATCTACGAAGTCTATCGCACGGGCCATTTGGCCAGCCAGGAGATCACCCTGAGGAACGACCTCGGAGAGGACTACCTGGCGGAGCTCGAGAGCAGCCTGCGCAAGGAAGGCTACAAGATCCTCGCCCGCGAGCCCTTCCGCATGGTGTACGGGGCCCCCGACGAGGAGTTCCGCATCACCATCAAGCCGGTCGTCACCGTCTCCGTCGACCTGATGGACAACCTGGTGATCCGCACCTTCCCCGACGAGGGAATGTAGGCCTTCGGCCAGATCGCATCAACAACTTCGGCCAGCCTGATCCTCGCTCGCGTGCTAAGTTGGAGGCCCTACGCGCCTTCGACGTCGCAAGCGAGGTGGTCTCGTCATGCCCATGCGCCGCATGCTTCTACGCATGTCCCGGGCGGCCACGATCCTCGCGATCGCGGGTTGCACCCAGCGCGCGCTGCCTGACGCCGGCCTGATCGCGCCCCCGAGCGCGATCCCCGTCGTCGAGGCCCCACCCGGGCCGGCGCCCCCTGCACCCGGGGCGATCCCCGTCCCGCTCGATCCATGCCGCTTCATCGCCTTCACCGCCTGCCGCGAAAACCGGGGCAAGGCCTTCGGCGGCCTCTTCCTGTGGGACGAGGCCGTCCAGGACATCTACCTGCTCGGCGGGGCGCTGGCGGGCCTTCCGCTCGATGACGACTGCGACGGGCTGGACGCCCTCTGTCCGCGCGCCCTGATCGACGGCCGGGTGCTGTTCAGCCTGGGGGGGACGATCTACCTGTGGGAGCCCCTGACCGAGACGCGTGCCACCGTCGCCCTCGACGCCCGCGCCGACCACGGCGGCCCCCGCGCCCGCATCAGCATGGACGGCCGGCTCTTGGCCTACGTGAGCCACAAGGGCACCGTCGTCCTCAAGGAGACCGACGGCGCCTACTTCACCAAGACGCGCGAGCTCACCAAGATCGCCGCCGAGGCCGAGGCCCGCTCCCGCTCGGGAGGGGACGGGGTGATCGAGGACCTGGATCTCTCGGGCGACGGGCGGTGGCTGGTGCTCGTCCTCGACGGCATCCTCTACCTCTACGACGTCCTGAGCACCCGCCTCGCCCAGCTCCTGCCTCTTGGCGGCGAAGCCCTCGCGCTCGACGGCGGTAGGCTTTTGGAGGTCGCGATCTCCCTGGACGGTCGCTTCATCGCCTTCGTCGCCGGCGCGCGGCTCCTGGTGCTCGATCGCGCGAGCGGCATGCTCGACGCGGTCCCGTACGCCAACCTCGGCCTCGGCCTGGACGCGCAAGTGAACTGCCCGGCGGTCCCCCGCTTCTGCGGCGACGGGCGCGGCCTGCTGTTCGCGCTCGTGGCGGGCGGCCGGCGCTGGATCCTGAAGTACGACGTCATCGACGAGACCCTGCGCGGCATGACCCTCCTCAACAACGCCCTGGGCGCCCTGCCCCGGGTTTAAAGCCTTCGGCGAAAAGCTTCACCCACCTTTAAGAGAGAGATTCCCCCGGACCGGGAATAGAACCCTTGTCTGCTGTGAGAGGGTCCCCCCCGCATGAACGTCTCCTCCTTCTCCACCACCCTCACCCTGTCCCGCACGCCCCGCCCCGCCCAGGAGGCGAAGCCGGCGGCGACGGCGGAGCGCGCCGCCGAGAAGCCGCGCAGCGTCATCGACAACCTGGTGACCACCAACAAGGCCATGGTCGAGCAGATCGGCGAGGATGTGGCGAGCGTGGTCTCGAACCCGGTGGGCGCCCTCAAGACCATGGTCCAGGGCATGTTCCATCCCCTGCTGCACCCGGTGGAGACCGTGCGCGAAGCCGTCGAGGGCATCAAGGCGGAGCCGGTGAAAGGCACCGTCGAGGCTTTCTCGACCGCCACCGGCGTCGCCTTCGTGGGCTCGGTGGTCCTGACGGCCCTCGCCGTCCTCGCCGCGCCCCTGACGGGCGGCGCGAGCCTCGCGGTGGCCTCGGGGGCGATGGCCTTCGGCAACGTGATCGCCTACGCCTGCATCGCGGCCAACACCGTGGGCATCCTCATGCACCAGGTGCGCGGCGCCATGGCCGACACCGAGGAGGAAGCCAAGCAGGAAGGCAAGGACATGGCGGCCTACGTCGAGGACCAGGCCCTGCTCGCCGCCACCTGGGTGCTGGGCGACGCGGCCCAGGCCAAGTTCTTCCCCGACAAGCCCAACCTCCCGGGCCTCAAGGCCCGCCCCGCGAACGGCTGGCTCCTCAACAACGGCATCGGCATGACGGGGGTCTACGACGAGCCCCCCGAACAGCAGGCCGCCGCCGCGCCGCGCCGGGACAACGGCAAGAGCGATCGCCTCGAGCTCTCCATCGGGGCGAAGCAATCCTTCGGCGCCCCCCGGAGCTCCTTGGCCTGAGCGCGGACTTATAGCCCGCCCGGCTTCACCCCCATGAGGGGGAACGCGATGCCGAAGCAGGCGACCAGAACCAGCACCAGCCCGATGAGGTTGAGCCAGGCGCCCGCCTTGGTGATCTGCGGCACCGTGACGTGGCCGGTGGCGAGCGCCAGCGCATTCGGCGGCGTGGCGGCAGGGAGCATGAAGCCCAGCGAGGTGGCGAGCGCGACCGGGAGCATGAGGTAGAGGGGGCCCTCGCCGAGACTCACGGCCAAAGGACCCGCCAGCGGCAGCAAGAGCGCGGCGGTGGCCGTGTTGGAGGCGAACTCCGAGAGCAGCACGCAGACGGCGCAGACCAGCACGACGAGCGCGAGGCCCGGGACGTCCCCCATCCCGCCGACTCCCTTGATCAGAAGGGCGTCGAGACCGGTCGCCCGGATGCCGTCCGCCAGGCACATCCCTCCGCCGAACAGCAGGATGATGTCCCAGGGAATCTTGCCGCCCGTCTCCCAGTCGAGGGCGAAGCGCACGGGGCGCAAGGCGAGAGGCACCATGAAGAGGGCGAGAGCGCCCGCCATGGCGACGGTGCCGTCGCCGATCCCGGGCAGCCACCGGTCGAGGCCCACCGTCACGCCCCAGAAGGTGCGAGACTCCCGGAAGATCCAGCCGAGGGCCGTCAGGAGGAAGACGGCCCCCACGAACCACTCCTCGCGCCGAACGGGCCCGAGCTCCCGTCGCTGGGCGACGATCGCCTCGCGCCCGACCGAGAGGCGATCGCCCCTCAGCGGGAAGAGGAAGACGGTCAGGAGGACCCAGGCGATCGCCGTGAAGACGATCACCAGCGGGACCCCCATCATCATCCAGGCGCCGAAATCGATGCTCACCTGGTAGAGGCGCTGCGCCGTGCTTATCAGGAGCAGGTTGGGGGTCGAGCCGATCGGAGTGCCCATGCCGCCCACGGTGGCGGCCGTGGAGATGCCGAGGACCATCGCCGCCCTGAAGGCGCCTGCCTCCGAGGGGGCGAGTTTCAGGACGGAGAGGCCGATGGGCATCATCAGGAGGGCGGCGGCCGTGTTGGAGACCCACATCGAGAGAAAGGCCGTCGCGGCCATCAACCCGGCGACCAGGCGTCGCTGCGAGGTGCCCAGCCATCCGAGGATCCCGAGGGCGAGGCGGCCATGCAGCCCCCAGCGCTCGATCCCGTTGGCCAGCACGAAGCCGCCGATGAAGAGGAAGACCATGTCGTTGGCGTAGGCCCCCGCGGCCTCGGCGGGCGAGAGGATGCCCAGCGCGGGCAGGAGCACGATGGGCAGCAGGGCGGTGGCGGCCAGGGGCACCTGGGCGCCGACCCAGAGGATCGCCATGGTGACGCTCAGGGCGGCGACCGCGCGCATCCCGGGGGTCATCCCGCCCGGAGCGGGCCCCCACAGCAGCAGCGCGAGCACCGGGAGGATCGAAAGGCGGCCCATCCACCCCAGGATCCCCCGCGCATTGACCAAGATTCCAGCCACGGCACATCTCCCACCGGACCAAGCGGCCCTCGGGCCATGGTACCTCATGACGGCCTCCTGCGCCGATCTTGCCATTGACCCGCCGAACCGACGGTCGTAACATGACGGCGAGCAGCAGACGGAAGGAGGCGCTCATGATCAACGCCGTCGAGTTCATCCACCCCATCGACCGCGAGCGCCTGCACGGCACCGGGGATCCCTGCGACCCGCGCCACGACTTCTCGCCGGAGGTGCAGGGCCTGATCGACGAGCTCTCCGCGATGCTCCGGGCGGCCAAGACCTCGGACGAGGCCTTCGAGCTGCTCGTCGATCACCTGGGGCCCCTGCTCCCCTTCGACCGCATCGCCTTCTCCGTGATCGACCCGGCCACCCAGACCCTCGCGGCGAACCGCCTCCTCTCCAACCACCCCGTCGTGTGGCACTCCGAGGGGGTCCACCTGGACTGGGGCTCGAGCCTCGGGCCGCTGATGAGCGAGGGAGCGATCCGGATCATCCACGACCTCAAGCACTACCAGCGCCTCCGGCCGTCCTCCGAGGCGACCAGGGCCCTGCTCCAGGAGGGGATGCGCAGCAGCCTGGCGGTCCCGCTCTACCACGACGGGGAGCCCCTGGGGTTCCTCTTCCTCACGAGCGCGGCCCCCGAGGCCTACACGACGCAGCACGCGGGGGTGGCCATCGCGCTGGCGCCGGTCATGGGTCAGGCACTCGGAAAGCCCCCCGAGGAGTTGTAAAGAACGCCGAGGCTCGGTAAGATCGTCGCCATGGCCCGGAAGACGCATCTTTGCTTCGATTCGCACATCGGGCGCCTCAAGCCGGAGAACATCCGCAACCGTGAGGCGTCCTGCCCGCTGTGCGATCGCGACCAGCTCTCCGAGATCCTGGCCGAAGAGGGCCCGATCATCTGGGTCAAGAACAAGTTTCCCGTCCTGAAGGAGGCCTTCCAGACGGTGCTCATCGAGACGGACGCGTGCGAGGCGGAGCTCTCGGAGTACGACCCCGCGCACCTGCACCGGCTCTTTCGCTTCGGCGTCGATCGCTGGCGCGAGATGATCGACAGCGGCGAATATGCCTCGGTCCTCTTCTACAAGAACCACGGCCCCAGCTCGGGCGGCAGCCTGCGGCATCCCCACATGCAGATCGTGGGCCTGAACGACATCGACTACCGCGACCGGCTGTCCGAGGCGCACTTCGAGGGGATCTCGATCCGCGAGGAGGAGGGGGTCTCGTTCAACCTCTCGACCCAGCCGCGCATGGGCTTCTTCGAGTTCAACGTGCTGTTGCATGAGCTGCACGACCTGAACGCCCTCGATCGGATGGCCGACCTGGTCCAGATGGCGACGCACCACGTCCTGAACCACTTCCACTACCCCTGCAACAGCTACAACCTCTTCTTCTACGAGCGCGGTCCGGGGATCGCGGTCAAGGTCGTGCCCCGCTTCGTCGTCTCGCCCCTCTTCGTGGGCTTTTCGATCCCGCAGGTGTCCAACCGGCTCGAAGAGGTGGCCGCCGATATCCGGCATCACCACTTCAGATGAGGCCGGCATCTCGGGGATCGTGGGCGCTTCTCGCGTCGATCGTCCTGCACGGAGGCGGCCTGTGGGCAGGCTTCCACGGCCTGACCCCGAGCAGCGTCTCCCCGCACGCGATCATCCCCGTGGTGCTTCGCGACCTTCCCCAGGCTCCGGTCCCCAGGCCCCAGCGCCCCGAGCCGCCCGCAGAGCGCCCTCGGTCCACGCCGGTTCAAGCGCGGACGGTGGCGCCGCCCAGGCCGGCTCGCCAACCCGCCATGCGGCCATCGACCCGTTCAAGTGCGCCCGCGTCGGCCTCGGCGCCCGTCCAGCTCGCCGGCGAGGCAGTCCCAAGCGACGCCGGGCCGGAGGCCCAGCTCGCCGCGGCCTCGCCGTCCTGTGATTGCGCCGAGGCCACGGGAAGCCCCCCGATCGCAGCGGCCGCCGAGGCGGCCCTCGCGTCCAACGAGACGTACCTGGGCTTGGTCCTCGCCATGATCGAGGGGCAGGTCGAGTACCCCATGCAGGCGCGCCGCATGGGATGGGCGGGCAAGAGCGTCGTGCGATGTGCCGTCGCGCGCGACGGGGCCATCGAGGGGGTTGAGGTTCAGACCTCCTCCGGCTACGGGCTGCTCGATGCGGCCGCCGTCCGCGCCATCCAGCGCTTGCGCCATTTCCCGCCGCTGCCGGAGGCGATCGCGGGCGAGAAGGTGCTCTTCAGCGTCCCCGTGACGTTCCGCCTGGCCAACTGATCCGACAAGTCAATCAAAACTGAGACCAGCATCTGCCATGTCTTCCCCGCCCCCCGGTGGGGCAGGGTCAGGGGTGGGGGGATACGATCAAGTTCCTTATGCCCCGGGTGGGGACTCGGAACGTTTGGATCCCCCCACCCCCAGCCCCGCCCCAGCGGGGGGCGGGGGGT
>DATNQI010000014.1 GCA_036704125.1 Pantanalinema sp.
GGCACGGCACGGCCGGGACGGAGCTGACGGCGAGGGTCAGAATCCGCCCCGCCGGGAGGAAGGCGCGGGGCGCTCAGGCCGTGGCGGGGAGGGAGCGCCGCGCGCCCCACGACCACAGCCCAAAGGCTGCGATCGCAGGCACCAGGGTAGCGAGCAGGAAGGGCGAGACCCCCAGCCCCGCGGCGCGCGAGAGGGCGAAGGGCCCGGCGATGCCGCCCAGCGAGAAGAGGGCGTAGAACACGCCGAAGGCGCTGCCGCGCTTGCCCTCGGGGCTCGAGGCCACCAGGGCGGCGAGGGCGGCGGGGAAGACCAGGCCGAACCCCAGCCCGTACACCGCCATGGCCGCGACCATCAGAGGAAGGCGATCCACGAAGGCCAAAAGGCCGCAGCCGAGCCCCAGCAGGACCGCGCCCACCGCCATTGCCCGCATGGCCCCGAGCCGGCGCGAGAGGTTGCCCAGGGGCGAGACGAAGACGGCGATCGCCATGACGGCGAAGGTGCTGAACAGCGCCCCGGTCATGGCCCCCCTGTAGCCCATGGCCTTGAGGTGGGGGGGCAGGGCGAAGACCAGCCCGCCGTTCATGTACATGAGGATGAAGGCGCCGAGGTAGGCGGGCAAGAGCCTGCGATCGCCGAGGATTTCGACCAGATCCCTGAGGCCCACGTCCTGGTCCCCCGCGCCCGAGGCGGTCCCGCGCAGGCCGAAGGCGAGCACCACCCCCATCAGGACGAGGAAGCCGCCGATGGCGCCGTAGGCGCCCGCATGGCCGAGGAGGTCCGAGAGGCCGCCCGCCACCGGCGGGCCGATCATCGCCGAGAGGCCGATGGTGACGCCGGACCGGGCCATGCCCTGGGCGCGCTTCTCGTCCGGGAGATGGAGGCTCAAGAGGGCGTAGGCCGCGGGGGTGACCACCGAGAAGGCCAGGCCGTTGAGCATCAGGAGGACGACGAGCGGAGCGATCCCCGTGGCGGTGCCG
The DNA here is from genome assembly GCA_036704125.1 of Pantanalinema sp. Taxonomy (NCBI): domain Bacteria; kingdom Bacillati; phylum Cyanobacteriota; class Cyanophyceae; order Leptolyngbyales; family Leptolyngbyaceae; genus Pantanalinema; species Pantanalinema sp. Next base: position 978 of record DATNQI010000014.1, read on the forward strand.
CACAGGCCGAGGGCCGCGGCACCCGCGAGGAGGCCCGCGACGAGGACCGCGACCTTGTCGAAGCGATCGACCACGAGCCCGGCGAACAGGTTGCCCACCAGGTTCGCGATCGAGTAGGCCGAGACGGCGAGCGCCACGAGCCCCAGATCGGTGCTGAGGCCCCGGGCGAAGACCGGGGTCAGGGCGACCTGCAGGAACAGGTTGAGGAAGCTCGTGACGATGGCCAGGTAGATGAAGGGCAAGGGGGATCGGATGGGGGCCTCGCTTTCCGGCTGACGCGCGCCCATCAGTATACCGCTAACCCGCCCCCCAGGCCCCGGAGGCCCCGAACGATTGACGGTGATGTTAACATTTCGTAAAATTTCGTATTGCTTCGATTCAGAGGGAGGAGCCGCCATGACGTCAACGATGGAAACCAAGCAAGGCATCGAGGCCGGGTTCGTGACCTATCCCGGTCCAAAGGGCCGGCTCCAGGGCTACCTGGCGCGCCCCGTCGACGGCAAGCCTCACCCCGGCGTGATCCTGGTTCAGGAGTGGTGGGGGATCGAGCCCCACATCAAGCAGTTGACCGAGCGCCTCTCCCGCGAGGGCTACGTGGTGCTCGCCCCGGACCTGTATCACGGCCGGGTCGCCGCCGAGCCGAGCGCGGCCGAGAAGGAGATGATGGCCCTCAACAAGGAGGCCGCCGTCGAGGAGATCGCGCGCGCCATCGCCTACCTCCAGGGGCGCGAGGACGTGAGCCCCAAGAAGCTCGGCATGACCGGCTTCTGCATGGGGGGGTACCTCACCTGGCTCACGGCCGAGGCGACCAACGGCCAGCTGGCCGCGATCGCGCCCTTCTACGCGGGCTTCTACGAGCCGAGCGCCGACGACATCCGGCGCGTGTCGGCGCCGGTGCTCGCGGTCTGGGGCGCCGAGGACGCCTCGATCCCCGCCGAGGCCAGAGACCAGGTGGTGAGCCTCTTGGAGCAGGAGGGCAAGACCTTCAAGGCCCTGGTGCTCGAGGCCCCTCACGCCTTCATGAACGACACGCGCCCCCGCTTCCGCAAGGAGGCCGCGGACGAGGCCTGGAAAGAGCTTCTCGCCTGGTTCGACCACTACCTGCGCGCGTGAGGAGACAGGCGTCATCACGCTGTCTTCATTCCGAGGCCGTTTTCAGCCCGTCGCCGGGCGGGTAGAAAGCTGCCTAGCGGGATCGATGTCGATGACGTAGCGAGCAACATAGCCATTCGAGGGGGGCCCGCCGCTTCGAAAGGACCTCGCATGCTACGAAAGATCCGGGCGAGCCTCGCCCTGAAGGTCACCAGCGCGCTGGTGGTTGTTCTGGCCATCCTGCTGGGCGGGTTTGCGGCCTTGATCATCAACTACACCGCGACCACCATCCAGAACAACCTCATCGGCAAGGGGCGCGGCCTCGCCCGCGAGGGCGCCACCATCACCGCCAAGCTGTTCGAGGACGGCATCCGGGCCAAGGCCTTGACGCTGGACGACGCGTTCGACGAGCGCTACGTCGAGATTCCCGGCGTCGCGCCCAAGAAGTACCACACGCGCTTCGACGCCTTCACCGACAAGGCGTTCCTCGCCATCGAGGACACCTTCCTCGACGACGAGGACATCCTCTTCGCCGTCGCCGCCGACCGCAACGGCTACATTCCCACCCACAACACCAAGTTCGCCAAGCCCCTGACCGGGGATCCCGAGAAGGACAAGGCGGGCAACCGAACCAAGCGCCTCTTCGACGACCCGGTCGGGCTCAAGGCGGCCCGGAACACCCAGGAGGAGGTCCTCGTCCAGCTCTACCGCCGCGACACCGGCGAGCTCATGTGGGACGTGTCCTCGCCGATCCTGGTGGAGGGGCGCCACTGGGGTACCTTCCGGGTCGGTTTCTCAAAGGCGCGGGTCGATGCGGTCGTCAACACCTTCATCTGGCGGATGCTGCTCGCCTCGGGCTTCATCCTGACGGCGCTGAGCCTGCTGGTCTTCTTCCTGCTGCGGCGATCGCTCAGGCCCCTGGAGGACATGGCGCGGGCGCTCGAGGGCATCGCCGTCGGCGAGCTGGACCAGAAGGTCGCGGTCCGGAGCCGGGACGAGATCGGCCGCATGGCCCTGGACTTCTCCCGGATGGTGGCCTACCTCAAGGAGGTCGCGAGCGTCGCCCAGGCCATGAGCCGCGGGGATCTGAGCCGCAGCGTCGTGCCCAAGAGCGATCGCGACCAGTTCGGCATCGCCATCTCCTTGATGGTCGGCGAGCTGCGCGGGATCATCGGCCAGGTGCGCCACGCCGCCCACGACGTGGCCCGCGGGGCCGACGTGGCCCAGGGGGCGCTCTCCGAGACGTCGGGGGCCATGGCCGAGATGTCCGGCAGCATTCGCCATGTCTCGGGCAACGCGCATGAGCTCGTCTCCTACGTGGGCGAGGCCTCCAGCTCCATCGAGCAGATGATGGCCTCGATCCGGACGGTCGCGGGCAACACCGACAACCTGGAGGCCGCGGTCAACCAGACGTCCGCGAGCATCGAGGAGATGGCCTCCTCGATCCAGCAGGTCGCCCTCAACGTCAAGCAGGCCAACCGGGTCGCCGAGCGGTCCTCCGAGGCCGCCGAGGGGGGACGCGAGGCCGTGGGGCGAACCATCGACGGCATGAGTCGCGTCAACCAAGTCATGCAGGAGGTGATCGTCTCGATCGAGAAGCTCGGCAAGAGCTCGACCGAGATCGGCAACATCGTGGCGGTGATCGACGACATCGCCGACCAGACCAACCTGCTCGCCCTCAACGCGGCCATCGAGGCGGCGCGCGCCGCCGAGCACGGCCGAGGCTTCGCGGTGGTTGCCGACGAGGTCCGCAAGCTCGCCGAGCGCTCGGCCACGGCCACCAAGGAGATCGCGGACCTGATCAAGGGGATCCAGCACGAGACCGACGAGGCCGTACGCTCCGCCCGGCAGGGCGATGCGGCCCTGCAGGAGGGGACCCGCCTCGCGCAGGTGGCGGGCGAGGCGCTCGAGGGGATGGTCAGCTCGGTCCGGGAGGTCTCGGGCCTGATGACCCAGATTGCCCAGGCGACCTCGGAGCAGAGCCACGCCGCCGAGCAGATCACCGTGGCGGTTACCAGCATGAACGCCCTGACCAGCGAGGTCACGGCCGCCACGCGTGAGCAGGCGGTGGGATCCGAGCAGATCGTCAAGGTGGTGGAGGGCATGCACCGCATGACCCAGGAGGTCTCGCTCGCGACCAGCGAGCAGATGAAAACCGGCGATCAGGTGGTGCGCTCGGTCGAGCACATCCACCAGCTCTCGACCGGCCTGCACCGGGAGGCCCAGGCCCTGAGCGAGGCGGTCGCCTTCTTCCAGGACGCCGAGCAAGAGAGCAAGGCCCTGGTGGCGGCCCGGCCGTAGTCTCGAAGCAAAGGCAAGGGGGCCGGGCGGAACTTCCGCCCGGCCCCCTTGCGCGAGGAGGGATCTAGTGGACCGCGTGCGCGGCTTCCTTGAGCACCTCGGACAGGGTGGGGTGCGCGTGCATGGTGCGGGCGATGTCCTCGGCGCTGCCGCCGAACTCCATCACCGAGACGGCCTCGGCCAAGAGCTCCGAGACGTTGGGCCCGATCATGTGGACGCCGAGCACCTTGTCGGTCTTGGCGTCGGCGATCACCTTGATGAAGCCGCGGGTGTCGTTGTGGCCCAGGGCGCGGCCGTTGAAGGCGAACTGGTAGCTGCCCTTCTTGTAGGCGACGCCGGCGGCCTTGAGCTGCTCCTCGGTCTTGCCGACCCACGCGATCTCGGGCGAAGTGTAGATCACCCAGGGAATCGCGTCGTAGTTGACGCTGCCCGCCTGGCCCGCCAGGCGCTCGACCAGGGCCACGGCCTCGGACTCGGCCTTGTGGGCGAGCATGGCCCCGCCGATCACGTCGCCGATGGCGTAGATGCCGTCCAGGTTGGTGCGGTACTCGGTGGTCGCCACGAAGCCGCGCTCGTCGAGCGCGAGGCCCACGGCCTCGGCCCCCAGGCCCTTGGTGTTGGGCACGCGGCCGATCGAGACGATCAGCTTGTCGCATTCGAGGGTCTTCTCTTCGCCGTTCTCGGTGTAGGTCACCTTGACCCCGGCGCCCGTGGCGTCCACCCTGTCGATGGAGACGCCCATGTGCAGGTCGAGGCCCTGGGCGGTGAGCTGCTTGAGGGCCTCCTTGGCCACCTGGCCGTCCGCGGCGGCGAGGAAGGCGGGGGCGGCTTCCAGGACGGTCACCTGGGCGCCGAGGCGGCGCCAGACGCTGCCCAGCTCGAGGCCGATGACGCCCGCGCCGATGACGCCGAGCTTCTTGGGGACCTCGGTGAAGGAGAGCGCGCCCGCGTTCTCGACGACCTTGTCGCCGTCGAAGGGGGCGATGGGCAGGGCGCGGGGCGAGGAGCCGGTCGCGACGATCACGTTCTTGGCGCCGATCTCCTGATCGCCGCTCGCGATGACCCAGACTTCGCCGTCCTTGCGGACCAGGCGGCCGAGGCCGTGGATCGAGGTGACCTTGGCCTTGCGGAACATGCCGGCGATGCCGCCCGAGAGCTTGGCGACGACCGATTCCTTGCGCGAGAGCATCTTGGTGACGTCGATCGAGGCGCCGGTGACGGTGATGCCGTGATCGCCCAGCTCGTGCCGGATCTGCTCGTAGCGCTCCGAGGTGTCGAGGAGGGCCTTGGAGGGGATGCAGCCCACGTTGAGGCAGGTGCCGCCGAGGCTGGGCTTGCCTTCCTTGTTCGAGCCGTCGTCGATGCAGGCGGTCTTGAAGCCGAGCTCGCCCGCGCGAATGGCCGCCACGTATCCGCCGGGGCCGCCGCCGATGACCACTACGTCGAAAATGTCCACGATGAAAATCCTCTTGCTGATGGGGTAATGGGGTTTCCCCCCTCGCCCCGAAGGGTGAGGGGGGAACGGGGGGTTAGAGCTTGAGCAGCATGCGGGCGGGATCCTCGAGCAGGTTCTTGACCGTGACGAGGAACTGGACTGCCTCCTTGCCGTCGATGATGCGGTGATCGTACGACAGCGCCAGGTACATCATCGGGCGGATCACCACCTGGCCGTTCTCGGCCACGGGGCGCTCGGTGATGTTGTGCATCCCGAGGATCGCGCTCTGCGGCTGGTTGACGATGGGGGTCGAGAGCATCGAGCCGAAGGTGCCGCCGTTGGTGATCGAGAAGGTACCGCCGGTCATGTCCTCGAGGGTCAGCTTGCCGGCGCGGGCCTTGTCGGCGTAGGCGGCGATCGCCTTCTCGATGTCGGCCAGGCTCATGCCGTCGGTGTCGCGCAGGATGGGCACGACCAGGCCGCGCTCGGAGGCCACCGCGATGCCGATGTCGAAGAAGCCGTGGTAGACGATGTCGTTGCCCTCGACCGAGGCGTTGACGACCGGGAACTGCTTGAGGGCCTCGGTCACGGCCGCCACGAAGAAGCTCATGAAGCCCAGCTTGATGCCGTACTTCTTGACGAACTGGTCCTGGTACTTCTTGCGAAGGTCCATGACCGGCTTCATGTTGACCTCGTTGAAGGTCGTCAAGAGCGCGGCGGTGTTCTGGACCTCCTTGAGGCGCTGGGCGATGCGGGCGCGGATGCGGGTCATGGGCACGCGCTGGCTGGGGCGAACGCCGACGGGCAGGGCCACGGGGGCGGCAGGGGCCACGGCGGCCTTGGGGGCCTCCACGTGGGCCATGACGTCGCCCTTGGTCAGGCGGCCGTCCTTGCCGGTGCCCGCGATCGCCTGGGCGTCCACGCCCGTCTCGGCGACCATCTTGCGGACGGCCGGGCTCAGCTCGGTGCTCACCGGCTTGGCTCCTGCGGCCGGAGCGGCGGCAGGAGCCGCGGGGGCCTCGACGGCCGCGGGGGCGCTCGCCGCTGCGGCAGCCTCGGTGTCGATGACCGCGAGCAGGTCGTTGGTCTCGACGGTGTCGCCTTCCTTCTTGAGGATCGAGGTGACCACGCCGCCGGCCTGGGCCGTCACCTCGAGCACGACCTTGTCGGTCTCGATGCCGATCAGCATGTCGCCGCGCTCGACGCGATCGCCGACCTTCTTGTTCCAGTCGAGCAGCGTCCCTTCGCTGATCGATTCCGAGAATACGGGAACTTTGACCTCTAGAAGCATGATGTCTCCTGACGCTATACCGAGGCCTTCACGCCGAGCGGGGCGACCCGCTCGGGGAAGAGAGCCTGGTTGATGATGGCTTGTTGCTGTTCGACGTGCTTGGAGGCGTAGCCGACCGCGGGCGAGGCCGAGCAGGGCCGGCTCGCGCAGGTCAGGGTCTGGCCCTGGGCCAGGCACGCACGCAGGGTGTCCTGGAACGAGTACCAGGCGCCCTGGTTGAGGGGCTCTTCCTGGGTCCAGACCACCGGAGCGTTGGGGTACTTGGCGAGCTCGGCCTTGATCTGGGCCTCGGGGAAGGGATAGAGCTGCTCCATGCGGATCAGCGCGACGTTGTTGAGGCCGTGCTGCTCGCGGGCCTCGACCAGCTCCCAGTAGAGCTTGCCGCTGCACAGCACCACCCGGTCGATGCCGGTCGAGGGCCGATCGTCGCCGATCACCTCCTTGAAGCGGCCGGTGGCGAGCTCGTCGAGGGTCGAGACCGAGAGCTTGTGGCGCAGCATGCTCTTGGGCGACATGATGATGAGCGGCTTGCGGAAGGGCCGCAGCATCTGGCGACGCAGCATGTGGTACATCTGGGCCGGGGTGCTGGGCACGCAGACCTGGATGTTGTCCTCGGCGCAGAGCTGCATGTAGCGCTCGAGGCGCGCCGACGAGTGCTCGGGGCCCTGGCCCTCGAAGCCGTGCGGCAGCATCATGACGAGGCCCGAGAGGCGTTGCCACTTGGTCTCGCCCGCGCTGATGAACTGGTCGATGACCGCCTGGGCGCCGTTGGCGAAGTCGCCGTACTGGGCCTCCCAGACGACCAGGGCGTGGGGCTCGGTGCTGGTGTAGCCGTACTCGAAGGCGAGCACCGCCTCCTCGGAGAGCGTCGAGTCGATGACCTCGAAGCGGGCCTGGCCCTCGGCGAGGTGCTGCAGGGGCACGTAGAGCTCGCCCTCGGGGGTGGTGGTGCCGCTCGTCTCGTGCAGCACCGCGTGGCGGTGGAAGAACGTGCCGCGCCCGCTGTCCTGGCCGCTGAGGCGGACCGGGTAGCCCGCGGTGAGCAGGGTGGCGTAGGCCAGGTTCTCGGCCATTCCCCAGTCGAGGGGCGTCTTGCCCGCGGTCATGTCGCGGCGGGCCTGGATGATGCGATCCACCCGCGAGTGCAGCTTGAAGCCCTCGGGAACCGCCGTGAGGCGCTCGCCCAGGCGCTTGAGGTTGTCGAGGCTGGTGCCCGTGTCGCTGGCAGCCGTCCACTTCTGGTTGAGGAACGGCTTCCATAGGGCGGCGCGCTTGCACGAGACCGTCGACTCGCCGGCCTCGGCGACGCTCTCGCCGCGATCGAGGGAGTCCCGGTAGGCGTCGACGAGGGTCTTGGCCTCGCCCGCAGCGAGGAGCCCCTCGGCCTCGAGGCGCTTGACGTAGGCGGCGAGCACGCCGGGGTGCTTGTCGATGAGCTGGTACATCATCGGCTGGGTGGCGCGGGGCTCGTCCGACTCGTTGTGGCCGTAGCGGCGCCAGCACACCAGGTCGATGAAGACGTCCTTCTGGAAGGCGTTGCGGTAGTCGAGGGCGAGCTCCATGGCGTAGGAGGCCGCCTCGGGATCGTCGCCGTTGACGTGGAAGACCGGCGCGTCGATGAACTTCGCGATGTCGGTGCAGTACCGGCTGGATCGCGCGTCGCGCGGGTCGCTGATGCTGAAGCCCACCTGGTTGTTGATCACCACGTGGATGGTGCCGCCGGTGGCGTAGCCGCGCAGCTGCGAGAGGTTGAGGGTCTCGGCCACGACGCCCTGCCCGGCCACCGCCGCGTCGCCGTGGACGAGGACGGGCAGCACCTGGGTGCGGTTGGCGTCGCCGAGGCGATCCTCGCGGGCGCGCACCGAGCCCTCGATCACCGGCCCGATGATCTCGAGGTGGGAGGGGTTGAAGCCCAGGGAGAGGTGGACCTCGCCGCCCTCGGTCTTCATGTCCGACGAGAAGCCCAGGTGGTACTTGACGTCGCCCGAGAAGTGCGGGTCGTAGGCCTTCTTGCCCTCGAACTCGGCGAACAGGTCGCTCGCCTTCTTGCCGAAGATGTTGATCAGCACGTTGAGACGGCCGCGGTGGGCCATGCCGATCACGACCTCCTTGGTGCCGGTCTTGGCGGCGTGGTGGATGCCGCGGTCCAGCAGCGGGATGAGCGAGTCGCCCCCCTCGAGGGAGAAGCGCTTCTGGCCCACGTAGCGCATGTGGAGGTACTTCTCGAGGCCCTCGGCCGCGACGACCTTGTCCAGGATGTGGCGCCGGGTGGCCACGTCGTAGTGGCCCTTGCCGTGGGCCTTCTCGATCCGCTGCTGGAGCCACTCGCGCTCGACGCGGGGCAAGTAGCGGTACTCGAAGCCGATGGGGCCGCAGTAGGTCTCGCGCTGGATGGCGAGCACCTCGCGCAGGGTGCCCTGCAGGCCGTCGTTGGTGACGGGGCTGTCGAGATCGGTCTGGCTCAGGCCGTAGTACGAGAGCTCCAGCTCGGGGACCTGGGCCTGGGGCCGCAGGGGCAGCGGGTTGAAGCGGGCCGCCAGGTGCCCCAGGTTGCGGTAGGCGTTGATCAGGGCCCCTACGCCGTGCTGCACCGGCTCGCACTCGAGCGCCACGGCCTGCCGGCGCGGGCCCTGCTGGGCCAATTCAGCAAAAGAGCGCTGAATCGCCGAGTGAGCGGTGTCAGGACCGCTCTGCGGAGTCTTCAGCGCATCGAAGTACTGGCGCCATTCGGGCGCGATCGCGGTGGGGTCGTGGAGGTAGTCCTCGTAGAGGCCTTCCAGGAATCCGGCGTTACCGCCGAACATCGGGGTTTGGTCGGACGGAGTGGTGTCGTTCGATTGCATCTCTCTCACACGAGGCAGGTTTGAAAGTGGGGACCTTGCCGCGATCCGCGGCAAAAGGGCGAGCGAGACGCCCATCCTGCCTCTTTTCCTCATTCCTTTTCTCATTCTACGCCACGCAAGCGAATCGTGGTATCCCCATGGCGCGATCCTTGACGGGAAAAAGCAAGCAACCTTATACTACCCCCACGTTTCGCCCGCGGTCGGGGGAAGACCGGTGAGAATCCGGCGCTGTCCCGCAACGGTATGGGGTCCTGCCCCGAGCCCGATTACCCGCCCCTGGGCCAAAGAGCACCCGGCAACCCGGCTTGATTGGCGGTTTTTTGGGATGCTCGATCCGTCCTGCTCTTCGAGGCAAAGAGCCAGCACGATCGGCGTTTTCGCCCTTCTCTCGTGTTGCTTTTTGCCCTCATCTCGAATGGGGGCATTTTTCATGCGCATTCGCCGCCGCTGGGTGCTCTTGCCCTGCGTCCTGCTCTTTCATACGCCGGCCCTGGCGGCCGAGACGGTCGAACTCTCGCCGGTGGTGGTGCGCGCGGCGCGCCCGCGCTTCCCCGAGCAGCCGCAGGGCGTGACGATCCTCGACAAGGAGCGGATCAGGGCCTCCGGTGCGAGTAATCTCGCGCAACTGCTGCGCCACGAGGGATCTTTCTCGATCCGCGAGTACGGCCCGGTCGGACAGCTCGCTACCGCGACGTTACGTGGCTCGCTCGGCGAGGGGATCCTGGTCCTGCGGGACGGCGTAAAGCTCAACAGCTCGACTCTCGGGGGCGTCGATCTTTCCACGGTGCCGCTGCTCGGGGTGGGGCGGGTCGAGGTCCTCTCGGGCGGAGGATCCGGCCTGTACGGTTCGGAGGCGGTGGGCGGGGTCATCAACCTGATCTCCGAGCGGGCCCCGGCGAGCCGGGTGGCGACGGGCCTCGGGAGCTGGGGCCAGCGCTATCTCCAGGTCGAGACCGGCGGCGTCTGGGGGGATTCCTCGCTGAGGGCCGCGCTCAGCAGGGCGGGCGCCGAGAACGACTACTCCTACTACGACGCGCGCCGCCGCGAGGAGAAGATCCGTCAGAATGCCGGCCTCGACGCGCTCGGCGTTTCGATCGGAGCGAAGCGAAACTGGCTCGACGACGCCCTGAGTCTCGATCTCACGCTCTCCGACCAGAAGAAGGGGAGCCCGGGATCGATCAATTCGCCGTCGGCGAAGGCGGCGCAGCACGATCAGGACGCCCTGGCCTCCCTGGTCTGGGATCGCGCTTGGCAGGGCGGTCCGCGTCAGGTCACGTCCCTTTCGCATCGCCACAACCTCCTGAGCTACTCTGACCCGCTCGCCGTGGCGTCCATGAACACCGATGCGATCGTGGACACGACCGACCTGCAGACGCGCCTGGAGTGGGCAGGGGCCTCCAACGTCGTGACGTGGGGCCTGGGGGCCACCCAGGACGGGCTGGCGAGCAGCAACCTGGGCCCTCGCTCCCGGACCACCTTGACCACCTTCGTGCACGACACCTGGTCCATGGGCGATCGCCTCACATGGCACGGCGATTTGCGCCTCGACCACCATTCCACCTTCGGCTTGAACGCCAGTCCCCGGGCGGGCGCGACCTTCGCGCTTTCGCGGGATGCGCGCCTGCGCTTCACGGCGGGACAGGCGTATCGGGCGCCCACCTTCAATGACCTCTACTGGCCAGCTGGGGGGAATCCGGCGCTGCGCCCCGAGCTCACCCGGACCTACGAGGTCGGGTCGGATGTCGCGTTCAGCATGCTTTCCGGGGCCGCGACCGCTTTTCTCAACCAGGGCACGGACTCGATCATGTGGCTGCCGGGCGTCGGGGGGATGTGGACGCCTCAGAACATCGGACGATCCGAGACCATGGGACTCGAGTTGAGGGCGACCCTCAAGCCGCTCGATGCTTTCACGCTCGAGGGTAGCGGAACCTGGCTCTCGGCGCGTGATCTCGCGACCGAGGGGGCTACCGCCGGAAAGTTCCTGTTGTACCGGCCGGATGTGGTGGGACGTCTCAATGGGACCTGGCGCCCACTTGAACCGCTGAGCTTGGGCGTGGCCTGGGATTACACCGGGAAGCGCTTCACGACCGCGTCGAACACCGACTTCCTCGCCCCGATCGGCTTGTGGTCCGCGCGAGCATCCTACGCATTGACCCCGAAGGACACGCTCTCGATCCGCGGGGAAAACCTTTCCAACGTCTATTACGAGCTCCAACCCGACTACCCAATGCCCGGGGCCAGTGTCTTTGCCTCCTGGGCGCACGTTTTTTAGTGAGGAATCCGATGAAGAAGATTTTCGCGCTCGTCGCGCTGTCCCTGACGCTCGCGGCCTGCACCACCCCCAAGCCGAACGAAGCTCCGACGGTGACGACGGCGGCCGCCCCCAAGGGCATGTACCTGTACGTCTTCAATGGCCTCGGCCACACGATCGACGAGATCAACCTCAAGACCCGCGAGGTCTCCTCGGCCGTCATCAAGACCGGCCCGGTCCCCAGCCAGTTCGTCATGGGGAATGACACCACCTACCTGGTCGATTCGGTCAGTGCGTCGATCGATCTGCTCGATCTGAGGACTCGCACCAAGAGCGACACGATCAACCTGCGCACCGGCACCAGCCCCATCACCCTCACCCTGGCGGAAGGTAAGAAGGGACTGGTCATGCACAGCGACTTCATGACCAATCTCAAGGAGATCGCCTGGATGGACCTGGGGACCAAGACCCTCGAGGCCACGGCCAGCGTTCCCAAGCTCGCCTGGGCTGACACCGGCTGCGTCGTGGCGAACGGCAAGGTCTACGTCCCGGCCGCCGAGGTGGTGTACGGTCAGCCCTCGACCGAATCGGGCCTCTACGTGTTCGACTACGCCACCCGCAAGCTGCTGCAGACCCTCCCGCTCGAAGCGACCGATAACCCGACGGCCATCGCCCTCGATCCGAACGGCATGGTCGAGATTGGGGTCAGCACCGGCGTCAAGATCCTCGACCCCAAGGAGAACAAGGTCACCAAGCACGTCCAGCTGGGTGCAGCCGCCAAGGCCATTCGCTTCCTGAGCGCCGACAAGGCCTACGCCCTGGTGGAGGGCGGTCTGGTCAGCTTCAATCCCAAGACCGGCGACGTGCTCCGTCCGGCCGCCAACAAGATCGCGGCGCCGACGGGCTCGTCGGGAATGTTCCGGATCTTCGACGGGGCTGCCTACGTGTCCAACTTCGACGCGGATACCGTCCGGGTGATCGACCTTGCCACC
>DATNQI010000015.1 GCA_036704125.1 Pantanalinema sp.
TATCCCCCCACCCCTAGCCCCGCCCCACCGGGGGGCGGGGGATCTCAGGCATGGCTAGGCCAGCGAAACCTGGTTGTTCAGCAGCGCTTGGTAGTAATCGATCGTCTTCACCAGCCCCTCGTCGACCATGACCCTCGGCTCCCAGCCGAGCAGCGCCTTGGCCCGCGAGATGTCCGGGCGACGGGTCCTGGGATCGTCCTGGGGCAGCGGCCGATAGCTGATCTCGCTCTTGCTGCCGGTCATCTCGATGACCCGCTTGGCGAAGTCCAGGATGGTGAACTCGACCGGGTTGCCGATGTTCACCGGCTCGCTCACCCCCGAGTCCATCAGCCGGCGGATCCCCTCGACCAGGTCGGACACGTACTGGAAGCTGCGGGTCTGCTGCCCCTCGCCGAAGACGGTCAAGGGCTCGCCCCGCAGAGCCTGGTTGATGAAGGAGGGCACGACCCGCCCGTCATCCGGCCGGTTGCGCGGCCCGTAGGTGTTGAAGATGCGGACGATGCGCGTGTCCACGCCGTGGGTCCGGTGGTAGGCCATGGTGATGGCCTCGGCGAAGCGCTTGGCCTCGTCGTACACCCCGCGCGGGCCGATGGGGTTCACGTTGCCCCAGTAGCTCTCGGGCTGCGGGTGGACCAGGGGATCGCCGTAGACCTCCGAGGTCGAGGTCAGCAAGAACTTCGCCCCCTTGGCTTTCGCGAGCCCCAGGGCGTTGTGGGTCCCGAGCGAGCCCACCTTCAGGGTCTGGATCGGCAGCTCCAGGTAGTCGATGGGGCTGGCGGGACTGGCCAGGTGCAACACCCAGTCCACCTCGCCCTGCACGTGGATGTGGTTGCTCACGTCGTGGTGGATGAACTCGAAAAGGGTGCTGCTCTGGAGGTGCTGGACGTTGGCCAGCGAGCCGGTGACAAGGTTGTCCACCACGACCACCCGGTGACCCTCGGAAACGAGGCGATCGCAGAGGTGCGACCCGATGAAGCCCGCCCCACCCGTGACGACGATGCGCATCCTTACCTCCCCACGCCCACGTAGACGAAGCCGTCGTGCTCGGCTGTCGCCGGATCGTAGATGTTCCGGGCATCCACCAGCACGTTGGAGCGCATGACGGCCTTGAGCTGGGCCAGGTCGAGCCGCTTGAAGTCGTCCCACTCGGTCACCACGACCACCGCATCGCAGCCCCAGGCCAGGTCCGTCGGATCGGCCGCGTAGACCAGGTCCAGGTTCGGGTTCTGAGCCTTGCAGGCGTCCATGGCGATGGGGTCGTAGCCCTTGACCCGGGCGCCCATCCTGATCAGGGTGTGGGCGATGTCGAGGGCCGGAGCGTCGCGCAGGTCGTCGGTGTTGGGCTTGAACGCGAGCCCCAGAAGGCCGATGGTCTTGCCCTTGACGATCTTGAGCTGGTCCTGCAGCTTCTGGACGATGCGCTGGCGCTGGGCCTGGTTGACCTCGATGGTCGCCTTGAGCATCTGGGGCTCGTAGCCGTACTCGCGGGCGATCGAGACCAGGGCCGAGACGTCCTTGCCGAAGCACGAGCCGCCCCAGCCGGCGCCGGCGTTGAGGAAGCGCTGGCCGATGCGGGCGTCGAGACCGATGCCGCGGGCCACCTCGACCACGTCCGCGCCGACCTTCTCGCAGAGGTTCGCGACCTCGTTGGCGAAGGAGATCTTGGTGGCGAGGAAGGCGTTTGCCGCGTACTTGATCATCTCGGCCGACGGCAGGTCGGTCGTCACCAGGGGCACCGCACCGAAGCTCTCAGGGCGAGGCGCCACGCTCGGGGCCTTGAAGGTCTGTTCCAGGATGGGCGCGTAGAGCTGGCGCATGAGGGAGAGGGCCTCGGGCTCGTGGGCACCGACCACGATGCGATCGGGATAGAGGGTGTCGCCGATGGCCGAGCCCTCGCGCAGGAACTCGGGGTTGGAGGCCACCATGAAGACGGGCTCGTCGCCGAGGGGCGCCCCCAGGCTGCCGGTGCCGTGCAGACCGGCGGGCTGCAGGGCGTGGACGCCCTCGCGCACCAGCATCTCGACCCAGTTGCCCGAGCCGATGGGCACCGTGCTCTTGTTGACGACGACCCGCGGCTTTGAGGGGTCGAGGGCCGCGCCGATGGCGCGCGCCACGGCCTCCACGTACTGGAGGTCGGGCTCGCCCGAGGGCTGCGGCGGAGTGCCCACGGCGATGAAGACCACGTCCGCCGGGCGGACCCCCTCTTCGATCGACAGGGTGAAGCGCAGGCTCCCCTTCTGGGCGCCGCTCTGCTTGATGCAGTGGGTGAGCAGCTCGGAGAGGCCCGGCTCGTAGATGGGCGACTGGCCGGCGCGCAGCTGGTCGATCTTGACCGGGTTGTTGTCGACGCACACCACGTCATGCCCCAGGTAGGAGAGGCAGGTGCCCGTGACGAGGCCGACGTAGCCGGTGCCGATGACGCAAACTTGCATGAGGTCTCCTTGATTACCCTACTGGGCGAGCTGGTTGGCCTTGGCCCGCGCCGCGTCGAGGCCGCGCTGCTTGAGGGGGCGCCACCAGGCCTCGTTGGCCAAATACCAGGCGATGGTCTGCTCGATGCCGGTCTCGAAGGTGTACGAAGGCACCCAGCCAAGCTCACGTTCGATCTTCGAGGCGTCGATGGCGTAGCGCTTGTCGTGGCCGGGGCGGTCCTGCACGTAGCGGATCAGGCTCTCGGGCTTGCCGAGCTTTTCGAGGACGAGGCGGGTGATCTCGAGGTTGGTCTTCTCGTTGTGCCCGCCGATGTTGTAGGTCTGGCCGGGGGTCCCCGCGTGCAGCACCCGGTCGAGGGCGCGGCAGTGGTCCTCGACGTGCAGCCAGTCGCGCACGTTGAGACCGTCCCCGTACACGGGCACCGACTGATCATCCATCAGGTTGGTGATGAAGAGCGGGATCAGCTTCTCCGGGAAGTGGTAGGGGCCGTAGTTGTTCGAGCAGTTGGTGATGATCGTGGGGAACCCGAAGGTCTCGAAGTAGGCCCGGGCCAGCATGTCCGAGCCGGCCTTGGAGGCCGAGTAGGGGCTGTTGGGCGCGTAGGGCGTCTCTTCGGTGAAAAAGCCGGTCGCGCCCAGGCTGCCGTAGACCTCGTCGGTGCTGACGTGCAAGAAGCGCTCGACCTTGTGCCGCTTGGCCGCATCCAGGAGGACCTGGGTCCCCAGGACATTGGTGCGCACGAAGGCGGCGGGATCCGTGAGGCTGCGATCCACGTGGGACTCGGCGGCCAGGTGCATGACCGCGTCCACCCCCTGCATGACCTCGTCCACCAGGGCGGCGTCGCAGATGTCGCCGTGGACAAAGGTGTAGCGCGGGTTGGCGCTGACGTCCGACAGGCTCTCGAGGCAGCCCGCATAGGTCAGCGCATCCAGGTTGACGATGGAGTAGGTCGGATGCGCGGTCAGCATGTGGCGAACCAGGTTGCCCCCGATGAAGCCGGCGCCGCCGGTGAGGAGGATCTTCATTGGCGTGTTCTCGTCCTTCCTCTACACGATGCTGAACTGGCTGTTGTCGCCGACCATCAGGCGATAGGCCTTGGGCTTGAGCTCGCCGCGGGTGACCTCGACGTTCTTGCCGAGCAGGGAATCGACGATCCGGCCGTTGATGTCGAGGATCGAGCTACCCGAGAGGATGATGGAGTGCTCGACCTCGGCGCTCGTGATGGTCACGTTCTCGTCGATGGAGGTGTAGGGCCCGATGAAGGTGTTGGTGAGCTTGCACCCCTCGCCGATGATGGCAGGACCGCGCACCACGCAGTTCTCGAGGCGGGCGCCGGGGGCTATCACGACGCGGCCCTGGATCTGGCAGTTGCCGACCAGCTCGCCCTGCACGTCGGACACGAGGTCGTCGAGCATGATGCGGTTGGCCTCGAGCATGTCCGTCAGCTTGCCCGTGTCCTTCCACCAGCCGGAGATGACGTGGGGCAGCACCTGCTGGCCCTGGTCGATCAGGTACTGGATGGCGTCGGTGATCTCGAGCTCGCCGCGCGGCGAGGGCTGGATGGTATTGACCGCCCGGAAGATGGCCTGCGAGAAGAGGTAGACCCCCACGAGCGCGAGGTCGGACTGGGGGACCTTGGGCTTCTCCTCGAGGATCTTGACGGATCCGTCGTCGTTGAGCACGGCCACGCCGAACTGGTTGGGGTTGGGCACGCGAGCGAGCAAGATCTGCGCGTCGGGCTTCTTGGCCTTGAACTCGTCGACGAAGCTCTTGATGCCGCCGCGGATGAGGTTGTCGCCCAGGTACATGACGAACGGCTCGCCCGCCATGAACTCCTCGGAGATCTTGACGGCGTGCGCCAGGCCCAGGGGGGCCTCCTGGGGGAGGTAGGTCACCTTGACGCCCCAGCGGGAGCCGTCGCCCACCGCCGCGCGCACCTCGGCGCCGGTCTCGCCGATGATGATCCCGATGTCCTCGATCCCCGCCTCCTTCATGGCCTCGATGGCGTAGAAGAGGATGGGCTTGTTGGCCACGGGCACGAGCTGCTTGGCCGCCGTGTGGGTGATGGGGCGCAGGCGCGTGCCCTTGCCGCCGCTCAGGATCAGACCTTTCATTCGAACTTCCTCATTGGTTGGATGGGATGGCCGCGCTCGGCGCGACGGAAACCGGAAAGGGATGATTCACAATACCCGGAATCCCGGATTTAGCGCCGTTCGAGGGTTTCTTGCCGGTGGGCCGGGACGACGGCGCTCAGCTCGGCCCTGCGAATCGGGGTGCGATCGAGGAATCGGTACTTGAGCAGGACCCACATGGCCTCGAAGGCATCCTTGAGGCCGATGTGCTTGCCTTCCTCGTAGGTGCGACCATTGTAGCTGATAGGGACCTCGAAAATACGGTAGCCGGCCTTGGCGATCTTGACGGTGATTTCCGGCTCGAAGCCGAAGCGGTCGGATTGGAGGGGGATGCTCTGGATCACCTCGCGCCGGAAGAGCTTGTAGCACGTCTCCATGTCGGTGAGATTGATGTTGGTGAGCATGTTGGAGACCATGGTCAGGCACTTGTTGCCCACCGAGTGCCAGTAGTAGAGCACCCGGTGCGGGCCGCCCGCGAAGCGCGAGCCGTAGACCACGTCCGCCTTGTTCTCGAGGATGGGCTGCATCAGGAAGGGGTACTCGGCCGGATCGTACTCGAGGTCGGCGTCCTGCACGATGACCACGTCGCCGGTGGCCTGGCGGAAGCCCTCGCGCAGGGCCGCGCCCTTGCCCATGTTCCGGGGCTGGAAGACGATGACGTAGCCGGGCTTGCCCCGCAGGCCGTCCAGGAAGTCGCGCGAGCCGTCCTTGGAGCCGTCGTCGACCAGGATGATCTCCTTGTCCACCGGCACCGCTTCGACCCGGCGGAGGATCTCGGCAAGGGTCCGCATCTCGTTGTAGACGGGGATGACGACGGAAAGGCGCATGGGTCTCCTCAACATTCGACGGCGAAAAACCGATCAATTATATGACAAAGCCCCGGGAAACGCTAAGCCATGCTGCTTTCGCCTTGTCGTGCACTCTCAAGTCGGGCTAGACTGATGGCATGCACGAAATGGACACGGTCGCCCCCCCCTCATCGCTCGCGGCAAAGGTCGGCAGGTTTGCCGTCTCCGGAGGCACCTCGGCCGTCTTCAACCTCGCGTTGCTGCACGTTCTGGTCGCGTGGTGCGCGCTGCGCGGCGGCTGGCGCGAGGACCTCGCCAACCTGATCGCGCTGGAGCTGAGCGTCGTCTTCCAGTTCACGCTCTGCCGGCTCTGGGTCTGGAAGGCCACCGAGCGCCAGGGGGGAATGTGGGCTCAGTTCCTGCGCTTCCACGGCGCGGTCCTGGTGACCTCGGGAGCACGCCTGTTCCTGTTCTCGGGCCTGCGCCAGGTGGGAGTGCACTACCTCCTGAATGCGGCCATCGGCATCGGCCTGGCCGCGATCGCGAACTACTTCCTGTACGATCGCTTCGTCTTCCGTTCTCGACTCCCGCGTTAACGCCGCCATGCGCGTTCCCTGGAGACGCCTCCTGTCCTGGAGGCCGCACGTCGCAGCCCTGTTGCTCGCTTTCTACTGCCTGCAGCGCGTCGGCTTAGCCGTTCCCGCTGATGCCTGGCGGGTCCTGACCGACGAGACCTTTCGCGCCCAGTTGCGAGAGGAGGACTCCGTGTCGCGCTACGAGCGGCGTTTCGCGAAGCTGGCTTCCCACCTGCCCACCCGAGGAGAGCTGGGCTATCTTTGCGCCGTCGCCTCCGACAGCATTTTGACGGATGGACAAGCCGTTTCCGACTACTACCGGGCTCAGTACACCTTGGCCCCCCTGCAACTGAGGATGGATGCCTTGCCGCGTCTCGTCCTGAGTCAGGTCGGGGTGCCTCCTTCGGGGGAGTGGACCCTGGTGGCGGGTGATGACGACGGTTTGGCCTTGCTGCAGAGGATCGCGCCTTGATCGGCTCACTGTTGGCCCTTCTCTTGGCCTTGGTCAACGGCTGGCTTGTGACGTACCTGGTCCTCCCATTCGAGGGGGGCCACTCTCGCGGCGGGGCCCGGACGGGCACGATCAGCTTGGCAGTGGGCTTCGGTCTGGCCCAGTCATCTCTGACCTATCTGCTCTGGCTCGCCGTTCTGCAACCCTGGCGTCACGGCCTGCTTCTTGTCGATGGGACCTGTTTTCTCTTGCTTGGCATGCTGGCCTGGCGGAAGCGCTCGTCAGCGGGGGGGCCACCGATGCAGCCCCATCCCCGGAGCCTTTGGGAGCGCTTGTCGGAGATCCTCTTTGCCGGCGCGGTGTTCGTGAGCATGCTAGGGTTCGGGGTCAACGCCATCCACAACCCGCACGGCGGATGGGATGCATGGGCCATCTGGAACCTGCGCGCCCGCTTCCTGTTCCGGGGGGAAGCACACTGGACGGATGCCTTTTCGGAGACCTTGGCGTGGTCTCATCCCGACTATCCGCTGCTCCTGCCGGCCGCGATCGCCCGTGCCTGGCACTACGGCGCCCTGGAGACCCAGCTCGTTCCGGCACTGATCGGGTTCATGTTCACGTTCGCCACGGTCGGCCTCATGGTCTGGGGCGTCGGTCGCTTGCGGGGGCGCTCGCAAGGCCTGCTTGCAGGCCTGGTGCTCCTGGGCACCCCCTTCTTCGTGCAGCATGGAGCCAGCCAGTACGCCGAGCCTCCTCTGGCCTTCTATTTCCTCGCCACGCTTGTCCTGCTGACCTCGGCGAATGCCGCAGCTCCCTCCGAGCGCTACCGCTGGCTCTTCCTGGCGGCCCTGGCCGCAGGCTTCGGCGCCTGGACCAAGAATGAAGGGGGCCTCTTCCTCTTGGTGATGCTGCTGGTCCAGGGGGCGTGCTGGGTGCGGGCGAAGGGACGTCGCTGGTCGCGATACGACCTCGCCGGGATGGGGGCAGGCCTGGCTGGACCGGCGCTTCTGCTGCTGGCCTTCAAGAAGACGCTCGCTCCTGCGAACGACGTGATCGGAGCCCAGACCGCCGGGACGCTCGCCTCACACCTGCTCGATCCTGCGCGACATGCCCAGATCGCAGCCGCCTTCTGGGAGCAATTCAACCGCTTCGGCCACGGCATGGCCGTGGGTCTCGTGGTGTTCATGCTGCTGGCGGGACGCGAGCGATCGCTTCGGGGCGTCCGACCCACCTGGGCGGTCGTGGGCCTCATGCTGGCGGGTTACTACGGGGTCTATCTCATCACGCCCTGGAATCTGGGGTGGCACCTCGCGACGTCACTGGATCGACTCTTCCTGCAACTGTGGCCTTGCGCGGTCTTCGCGGCGATGCTGGGCGCGCGCGGCATCGCGCCAGCAGGTGGCGAGTCTGACGCCGCCGTCAGGTCTCGTCTCGAAGGACTGGAACCCGTTCAGACGAAGGCGACTTGAAGCCCA
This sequence comes from Pantanalinema sp., assembly GCA_036704125.1. NCBI lineage: Bacteria > Bacillati > Cyanobacteriota > Cyanophyceae > Leptolyngbyales > Leptolyngbyaceae > Pantanalinema > Pantanalinema sp. The sequence goes on from DATNQI010000015.1 coordinate 7,852, forward strand.
GGACCTCCTGGGTGAGGTAGAGGGGGCGCCCCTTGACCTCCTCGTAGATGCGGCCGATGTACTCGCCGATGATCCCGATGGTGATGAGCTGCACCCCGCCCAGGAAGAGCAACACCGCCATGAGCGAGGCCCAGCCGACGATGGTGGCCTGGGTGAAAAAGCGCAGGTAGACCACGTAGAGGATCCCCAGGAAGCTTGCGCCCGAGACGATAAAGCCCATGTAGGTCGCCAGTTGCAGGGGCAGGAACGAGAAGCTCGTGATGCCGTCGAAGGCGAACTTCAGCATCTTCTTGAGGGGGTACTTGGTCTCGCCGGCGAAGCGCTCGTGGCGCACGAACTTGACCCCGGTCTGCTTGAACCCGAGCCAGGCGACCAGGCCCCGCACGAAGCGGTTCTTCTCGCGGACGCGCTTGAGCCCCTCCACCGCCGTGCGGCTCATGAGGCGGAAGTCGCCCGTGTCGACGGGGATGTCCACGTTGGTGATCTTGGAGATCAGGCGGTAGAAGCCCGCGGCCGTCACCCGCTTGAAGAGGCTCTCGCCCTGCCGCTGCTCGCGCACGGCGTAGACCACGTCGTAGCCCTCGCGCCACTTGGCGGCGAGCTCGGCGATGACCTCGGGCGGATCCTGGAGGTCGGCGTCGATGATGACGACCGCGTCGCCCTGGGCGTGGTCCATCCCCGCCGTGATGGCGATCTGGTGGCCGAAGTTGCGCGAGAGGTTGACCAGGCGCGAGTGGACGTCCCGCGTGGCAAGCTCCCTGAGCAGCTCCACCGAGCGATCGCGGCTGCCGTCGTTGACGAAGACCAGCTCGTAGTCCTCGGGCATCCCCTCCATCGCCGCGGTGAGTCGGCGGTGCAGCTCGGGGATGATGGCTTCCTCGTTGAAGATGGGAATGACGACCGAAATCAGCACGCGAGAGACCTTTCCAATGTTGATCGCCCCATCTTACCAGAGTGTACCGGGGGTTTCTAGGCGCCTCGAAAGACTGCGGCCAGGACCTCCAGGTAGATCGAGGCGTGGCGAGGAGTGCGTAGCGCCTTGGCTGCGTACTTGATGGCGAGATAGGCGCGCAGTCCCAGGAGTTCGGCCCAAGAGGCATGCTTGCGATAGTAGTAGAGCTGGCTGGTTCGGTAATGACGCTCGGTCCGAGTGCCGAGCTGCCGAGCACTCACGCCCCTCACATGCCGGGCGGTGGCTTCCGGCAAGAAGACGACCTGATAGCCGGCACCGCGGGCGCGCCGGCACAGATCCAGGTCCTCGAAGTAGAGAAAGAAACCCGCATCGAAGCCGCCGATCGCTTCCCAGGTCTCGCGCCGGATCGCGCAGCATCCCCCCGTGACCCAGTCCACGGCGCCGCCTTCGGGCGCCACGACTTCTCCCTTCGCGTGGGCCCGTGCCCGCCGCCATTCCCACAACAGGGTCGGGTCGGCGCCCCAGGAGAGCTCGATGTCGCCTTCGGCGTCGTGGATGGCGGGGCCGACCACGCCGACCTCGGGCGAAGAGGCGAGCGCGGCGCGCAAGCGCTCGATCGTGTTACGCGCCAGCTCGGCGTCCGGGTTGAGCAAGAGGATGTCGCGGGCACCGAGGGCGGCAGCTCCGACGTTGCAGGCGGCGCCGAAGCCGAGGTTCGCGTCCTGGGCCAGGACGAGCGCATCCGCTCGCGCCGCTCGTACCCGGTCGAGGGTGTCGTCGCTCGACGCGTTGTCGACGACGGCCACCGGCTCCCCGGCCGGGATCGAGTTCAGACACGCCTCGATGGTCTTGGCCGAGTTCCAGGTGACGATGACGACGCCGATCTCAGCCACGGGGGGCGCCTCGTCCGGAGCGCTTGCCGAGGTAGCGCGAGGCGCGAGCCTTCAAGCCGGCCATCCCCTCTTCCTTCAGGGCCAGGGCGCCCTTGGTGATGAGCGGAAGGGGGCCCAGCAGGCGCCACGGCGCGAGGCCGATGGCCCGGGGGCCGGGGTAGGGGGCATCGCAGTAGCCCGCCAGCGGGAGGATCGCGCGTTCCCAGGTGAAACGCTCGGAGGCCCGCTTCGCTCGGACGGCGCAGGCCGTTCGCAGCGCATCGTCGCTCCCCAGGCGCAACAGGGCCTGCGTCCAGCCGGCGACGTCGCCGGGGGCGATCGCCTCGCCGAGGCCTTCGAGCGTCACCAGATCGGCCATGGCGTCGCCCGCGGTGGTCAGGATGGGCAGCCCGGCCCAGAGGTAGTCCAGCACCCGGGTCCGGAACGAGAAGCGCGTCTCCAGGTGATCGCGATGGGCGGTGAAGGCGGCATCGGCCTCGAGCAGCAGGGCGCCGCGGTCCTGGTAGGGGATCCAGTCCTCGATGAAATGAACCGAGCGCCCTAACGCCCCGAGCTCCAGGGCCAGGGCACGCGCCGCCTCGGCCATGGGCATGGCGGGAGTGCCGGGGTTGGGGGACTTGCCCGCGAGGAAGACGAGCTTGATCGCGGGGTGCGCGTCCTGAAGCGCCGCCGCCGCCCGGATGGGGGTGAGCGGGTCGAACCACTCCCAGATCCCCCCGCCCCAGAGGAAGACGCGCGCGCCCTCGTCGATGCCCGGCAGCACCCCGCGAATCCTTGCGGGGCCCGGCCTGGGGGCCTCGGAGGGGAGCCCGAAGGGGACCACGCTCAGCAGGCGCTGGGCGCTCGGATCCCGGGCGTACAGCTCGGGGCCCAGGCGCCCCTGCGCGCAGAGGCGCCCGAGCCAGTAGTCGCGCTGGCGCTCGCTCGCGCAGATCATGAAGTCCGCCCGCCGCATCTGCTCGTCCAGGTAGCAGTGATGCTCGGCGTAGAGGTAGGCATCGAGCGCGCTGGTGCCGTGCGAGGCCAGCTCCTCGAAGAGCATGGGGTCGTACAGGTCCAGGACCGTGAACTTCCCAAGGCACAAGAGGCGGGGGTGCTGGGCGTAGAGGTAGCCGCCCGCCAGGAGGATGTCGGCGCGAGAGGCGAGGGCGTGGAGCGCGCGCGGATCGACGCCCGCCTCGATCCGAACCGACGCCTCCAGCTCTCCTGCCTGGGGCTGAAGGCTCGCCAAGGTGACGTCGTGGCGGGCGCTCAGGTGGCGCGCCAGCTCGAAGGCCCGGATTGCAGGCCCTGCCATGCGCGCCCCGAGGCGGTCGTCGGTGATGACGAGAAGGCGGGCCATGGCTAGACTCCCGTCGCCTTGCGAGCAGGGCGGGCGAGGGTCTCGAGAAGGTGCACCCCGCCGCCGACGGCCCCGGCCAGCAGCAGCATCGCGAGGCTCAAGACGCCCACGGCGAGCGCTTCGGGCGATCCGACGCCGACCCTCCCCAGGAAGAAGACCAGGCTGCTCTCGCGGATCCCGATGCCGTTCACCGAGAGCGGCAAGCTGGTCAAGAGGACCATGACCGGAACGAAGGCCAGGACGTAGGCCAAAGGGACGCTCCTGCCGATGGCCAGGATCAAGAAGAAGTGCATCACCGCGTTCAGGTACTGGATCGCGATGGCCAGCCCCCACACCCGCAGGGTCTGCGCGCCGACGCCGGGAGCGCCAAGCGTGGCGACCGCCTCTCGAAGCAAGGGGAAGCGATCTCGCAAGCGCGAAAATGCCGGCTTTTCAAGTAACCAAGGAAAGGCGAAGGGCGCGCTCCCCGCGAGCAGGATGGCCGCCAGCAAGGAAGGCGACACGGCTTGCCGCATGTCGGGCGAGAAGAGCACGGCCGCCAGCGAAACCACCAGGAGGGAATGCAGCGCCAGGAACCGATCCACCACCACCGACCCCACCGACGATCCCGTCGCCCCCGAGTACCGTGCGAGCTTGTAGGCGCGCACCGCGTCCCCGCCGAAGCTCGAAGGCAAGAAGGTGTTGAAGAACATGCCGACCAGGTAAGCGCTGGACAGCGGCCCGAGGGGGATACGGACCCCCTGGATGCGGTTCACCCACTGCCACTTGACGATGCAGAGGACCTGGATGAAGGCCCAGGTGGCGATCGCAAGTCCGGTCCATGCCGGGTTCGCCTGTCTCAGGGCCGAGAGGGCCTGGGCGGGGTTGGTCATTCTCACCAGCAGCGCGATCGCCGCCACGCTGAAGACTAGCTGCAAGACCAGGCCGAGCTTGCGCCGCATACTACTCCTTGAGCGCCAGTTCTCGCGCCGAGATCCCGAAGCGGTCGAACCAGGAAGAGACCTCCCGGGAGCTGACGGCGCGCAGGCGCCGGATGCGCCTGCGCTCGGCGATCAGCCGCGGGAGGGCGAGCAGGGTGTGGAAGTAGGCCCTGAGGAGGATGAGCACCAGGCCGCCGGCCGGCGCCTGCGAGGCGAACTGCCCGCTTGCGCCCTTCTTGGCCAGAACGCCGTAGGCCTGGAGCAGGTACCGCCAGAAGGTGTAACAGGGGCTCAGGAGCAGCATGCCGAGCGGGAAGGTACGCAGGCGGACCCAGAGGTGGTTTCGCTCGACCAGGTACGCCTTGAGCGGCGAGTACTTGCCCGCTGTGGCCGAGTAGTGGTGGTAGACGACGGCGTCAGGCACGTACCAGCAGCGGCCGCCCGAGAGCCGGATGCGCATCCCCAGGTCCATGTCCTCGCAGTAGGCGAAGAACTCGGAAGGGAAGGCCCCGACGCGCTCCAGGGCGCCGCGCCGGTAGAGGCCCGCGCAGCCGCTCGGCGCGAAAACCTCGCGGGCCTCGGCGTAGGCCGCGGCGGGCTCGAGGCGGCCGAGGCCGCGGGACATGCCGTCCCGGTAGACGATGATCCCGATGGTGTCGAGGGTGTCACGCCGATCGAAGGAGCGGATCTGGCAGGCGAACATGTCCCAGTCGGGACGGGCCTCGGCCTCGCGCATCAGGGTCTCGAGCCAGGCGGGCTCGCAGACCGTGTCGTTGTTGAGGACCAGCACGTACTCGCCCCGGGCCGCCCGGATGCCGACGTTGTTGCCTTCCGAGTAGCCGAGATTCTGCTCGTTGCGGATGGCATGGAAGCCGAGCGCGTCGCGCTGAGCCTCGATCAGCTCCCACGAGCCGTCGACCGAGGCATTGTCGACCACGATCAGCTCGAAGTCCCGGTAGGTCTGGGCTCGCAGCGAATCGAGGCAGGCCTCCAGGTAGTCGCCCCCGTTGTAGTTCAGGACGATCAGCGAAACCTTGGGGACCGTCATCGGGGGGCTTCCTCTCGGGGAAGGGCGGCGCGCATGCGCTCGACCTCGGCGCGCAGCAGGCCCAGCTCCTGGGCCAGGTCCCGGTTCTTGTCCGCGAGCTTGGAGATGACGAGCGAGTAGTGCATGAGCAGCAGGTACGCGCCCATGATCAGGATGAGGAAGAGCGCGGCCGGCGGGTAGGCGATGCCGACGGAGAAGGAGATGCGGGTCAGCAGGTCGCGCCACAGGGAGAGTCCGAGGAAGGCCAGGGCGATCGCGAGCCACAGCAGCGAGTATTCCTCGCGGAGCTTCTTCTGGCGAAGCAGGTTCAGCACCGCGCCGAGCACCGCGAGGCTGCCGAGCACCGCCAGGACCTGGATGCGGAAGATCTGGACTTCCATCTAGGCGCCTCGCGTGCGGACGGGGGCCCGGAGCAGGTTCAGGCCGATGGCGAGCATGACCTTGACCATGTAGTAGGCGGACTTCAGGCCGTGGATCGACGAGCGCCCCCCCTGGCGCTCCTCCATCGCCACGGGGATCTCGCGGATCCTGAAGCCGTTGCGGCCGAGCAGGATGACCGCCTCGGGCTCGGGGTAGTCCACCGGGTAGTGCTGGGCGAGGAAGGCGATCGCCTCGCGGCCGTATGCGCGGAAGCCCGAGGTGCTGTCGGTGATCCGCTGCTTGATGGCCAGCGAGTTGACGACCTCGAAGACGCGGATGCCCACCCGGCGCAGGGCCGTCGACCGGAAGCTCTCGATCCCCAGGAAGCGCGAGCCGATCACCATGTCGAAGCGATCGCCCTCGAGCGCGGCCACCAGGCCCCGGATCTCCTCGGCCTTGTGCTGGCCGTCGCCGTCCACCTGGACGGCCACATCGAAGCCGTTGCGCGCGGCGTACTTGAAGCCGGTCTGGACGGCCCCGCCGATGCCCAGGTTGCAGGGCAGATCCACGACGGTGCAGCAGCCCGCGGCGCGCGCAAGGGCCGAGGTCTCGTCCCGCGAGCCGTCGTTGATCACGAGCACCGTGGCCTCCGGCAGTTGCGCCGCGAGGTCCGTCACGACCCGCCCGATGCTGGCCGCCTCGTTGAAGGCGGGCACCACCAGCAGCACCTTCGCGGGCTGCGAGGGCGTGGCGAGTGGAATGGCGCTTTTCAACTCGATGGAAGGTCGCATCTGGTCAAGACTTTACCACATCGGCAAGCGTTTCCGGGGCGATCGCCTCGCCGGCTTCCGTCTCGGGCCGCAGGGCGTAGCGCGCGATCACCGCGACGGCGAGCCCCAGCGAGGCGAAGAAGGCGAGCAACACCCCCACGTTGAAAGGCGGCTTGAGCAGCGCCGGGCGATACTGGCCCAGGTGCAGCGCCAGCGCATTGCCGGTAGTGAAGGGATGCAGCCCCCAGCCCTGGAGGGCCACCATGACGACGAACGAGCCGACGACCAGGGCGCAGAGGGCCTGCCAGAGGAGGTGGGGGCGCGAAGGATGCTTAGACATAGTACCGCTCGATGAGGCGCAGGAGGCACAGGGCGTTGAACAGCAGGGCGACGATCGCGATGACCCCGGCGGTCACGCGTTGCTTGCCTACAGGCGAGAGGTTGAGCACCCCGCCGAACCCGATCAGCATGAGCGGCAGCAGCACCGGCAGCCAGTAGCGTCCCTGCAGCATGGGGGTACCGGTGGGACGGAAGACCTGGTACTCGGCCATGTAGAGAAAGGCCAGGAAGCCGGCGGCGGCGGCGACGGCGACCAGCATGACCTGCCAGCCGGTCTGGCGGCGGCGCAGCCAGCGCCAGGTACCGAGGGCCCCGATCCACATGAAGAGCTCGACCAGGCGGTAGGCCGGATCGAAGACCATGGTGTCCAGCCAGCCGAAGTTCGCCCAGAAGCCCACCACCCAGAGATCGTGCGTGCGCGTGAGACCCGGCTTGACCATGTAGTGCCACACGTAGGAGTGCAGGGGAACGTCCATGACCGGGATGGCGCCGAGCAAGGAGGGCATCCACATCCCGTAGGTCTGCCTGCAGTGCCAGAGCCAGGGGGCGTAACACGCGGCGAAGACGAGGCCGAAGGCCGCCATCGCGCGCAGCCAGGCGAGTGCTCCCTCCTTGCGCCACAGCGCCTGCGCGAGGGCCGCTGCCGGGACCAGGCCGAGGAAGACGATCATCTGAGGCTTGCTGAGCATCCCCAGCCCCACCAGCAAGCCGAGCAAGGCGCCACGGCCCAGGCTCAGGCCCCGCTGCCACTGGACGGCGAGCGTCCATGCGGTGAGGCTCGCCAGCGCGATGAGGATGGCATCGTTGTTGACCGAGACCCCCGCCATGGAGAGCATGGGCTGGAAGCCGACCAGCAGGGCAAAGCAGGCGCGCACGAAGCGGCTGGGCCAGAGTGCGCCCGAGAGGAAAAACGCCGCGGCTGCGGTCACCAGGATGAACAGGCTCGACAGGGCACGGACGGCGAAGACCCGGTCCACCACCGTTCCGTTCCAGAAGGCACGGTAGACCAGCGACGCCGGGTAGTAGTAGCCGGGAGGGTAGTTCGCGGCCGAGGAGTTGCCGTCGTTGGTGCGCGCCAGGGGGGGCTGCTCGCGCAGGCGACTCTCGAGCGGGCCGTCGGGGCCGTCGGTGACCGGCACCTTGTGATCGGGGCGGTAGGCGACCCAGTTCAAGCCGGTTTGCGCCGCGGTGTGCCCCACCTCCTCGGAGTCACCGGTCAGGGGCTTGTGGGCGTCGAAGACGGGCAGGCGCCCGGTTTCCCCGAGGTACTGCACGTGATGGAAGTGCGCGGGCTCATCAGGCGTCTGCCAGATGGGGATGACGACGAGCCAGGCAATCTGCTTGAGCAGCACCAGGGCGAGCACCAGGGCGAGGATGGTTGCGGTGTTCAGGCGCCTGGTAGGCAGGAGTCGAGAAGCGTGCATCGTCAGTTTCCTTGAAGCTCAGGGCGTGGATTTTATGCCGAACCGCTTGGCCATGAACCGTCTGCCCTTGTTCAGCAGGCTGGGAAGCCCGCCGACCTTGAGGGCGCGATAG
>DATNQI010000016.1 GCA_036704125.1 Pantanalinema sp.
GCCCAAGCCGACGCCTTTCGTGCCCGGCTGCTCGGCGAGTGTTCGCTTCAGGGTGGACACGCACCCCGTAGTGGTGACGGTGAGGGAAAGGATGAGGGAAAGTGAATACCGGCGCATTGGGTGATCCTGCTTATTAGGAAATCAGTAGTGCCATGTGATGATTATAGCCCACATTGCGCCTGTATTACTGCCTGGTTTTCTGCGAGAATTGCTGAGATCACGGGGGTAAGTTGAGTGGGTTATCGCCCCCGCTATGTTTAGGTAACGTGATGCTTTGTACTTCTGAGCTCCTTCTTCAAGCTGCTCACACCCTCTGCGACGCGATCGCCGATCTCACCTTCGCCCCGCCGGTCGCCTACGTCTACAACCCCCTGATCTACGCCCATGCCGGCTACGAGGCCTACGTCCGCCGCTACGGGGACGGCCGCAAGCGCGTCGTGTTCCTCGGCATGAACCCGGGGCCCTTCGGGATGGCGCAGACCGGGGTGCCCTTCGGGGACGTCAAGATGGTGCGGGAATGGATGGGGATCGAGGTCCCCATCGGCAAGCCGCCCAAGGAGCATCCCAGGCGCCCCATCGACGGCTTTTCATCCAAGCAGAGCGAGGTGAGCGGCACCCGGCTCTGGGGGGCTGCCGCCGAGCGCTACGGCACGGCCGAGGCCTTCTTCCGGGACCACTTCGTCGTCAACTACTGCCCGTTGGTCTTCATGGAGCAGACGGGGGCAAACCGCACGCCGGACAAGCTGCCTACGAGCGAGCGAGATCCCCTCTTCGAGGCCTGCGATCGCCACCTTTCCCGGGTGATCGCCGCGCTCGAGCCCGAGTGGGTGATCGGGGTGGGGGCCTTCGCCGAGGCCAGGGCCAAGCGCGTTCTCTCGGGCACGACGATCAAGATCGGCCGGGTCCTGCACCCGAGCCCCGCGAGCCCCGCCGCGAACCGGGGCTGGGCCCAAGCCGCCGCAAGGGAGCTCGCGGCGCAGGGCGTCTGCCCCTCGGCTTGAGGAGCCACCCTCCGAGGGAGCTCGCCGCTTGCTCGGCGTAGGCCACGAAGCTGCGCGCCGAGACTCCGATGCAGGCGTAGAGCGCCACCAGCCACAGGGGGACCAGCGCGCTCCCCGACGACGGGAAGTGGTAGAGGCCGTGGCTCAACAGGATGCTCTCGAGCCCCGGTCCCAGGGCGATGCCCAGGACCGCCGCCAGCGCGTCGCCGCGCTGCCGGACCCAGCAGCAGCGCAGCCCCAGGGCCAGGAGCATCAGGGCGAAGGCAAGCCATGGCGAGAGGTTGGCGGTGAGCGACAGGCCGATCGCCGTCGCGAAGAGCGCCACGTCCGTCGGGTGCGGCCGGCACGGCCCGATCAGCCGGGTCATGTGGCGCAGGGCGATGCCGCTCAGCGCCCAGTACAGGAAGACGAAGCCAGGCAGCATCAAGAGCGCGGCCGGCGCGGCGTAGACCGTGACCCCCGAGGCCGTCTGGCCCACGTCGATGGCCGATCCGAGCGTCAGGCCGAGCAGGTAGAACGCGGCGTCCAGCGCCTCTCGGCCGACGAGGAGCATCAGGGCCGCCCCGACGAGCAGGACGGGATAGACCAGCCAGCTTTGATAGCTCAGGGCCATGCCGACGCAGGACAGGGCCAGGATGCCTGCGATCGCCAGCGAGCGCTTCATCGCTTCCTCCCGCGGATTTCCGCGGGCCGGTTATAGCACCGCTCACCCGCGACGTCCTCGGCGGGATCGCAGAGCGCTGAAGCGCGTTACAGGCGAGCGCCCCTCGGCCATCACGACCGAGGGGCGCTTGCTGTCTCGGGATGGGCGCTCGCTAGCCGCCTGCGAAGTCCTCCTCCCAGTACTCGTGCGCCCCGCGCGCGTCGGCGCGGCGCTGCTCGAGCTCGTCCTTGCGCAGCTGCACCCGCCGGATCTTGCCCGAGATGGTCTTGGGCAGCTCGCCGAACTCCAGGCGCCGGATGCGCTTGTAGGCCGCGAGGTTCGCGCGGGCGAAGGCCAGGATCTCCTGGGCGAGCTCGGCCGACGGGACCTGGCCGGGCTTGAGGGCGACGATGGCCTTGGGCACGCTCAGGCGCAGCGGGTCGGGGCTCGGGATGACGGCGGCCTCCAGCACCGCCTCGTGCTCGATCAGCACGCTCTCCAGCTCGAAGGGGCTGATGCGGTAGTCGGCGCTCTTGAACACGTCGTCGGCGCGGCCCACGTACCAGTAGTACCCCTCGGAGTCGCGGCTCGCCACGTCGCCGGTCGGGTAGAAGGCGCCGCCCAGGAGGCGCTCGCTCTTCTCGGGGTCGTCCAGGTAGCCCTTCATCAGCCCCACGGGCGCCGGCTCGAGCCGCAGGGAGAGCTCGCCCTCGTGCCACTCCTGGCCGTCCGCGTCGATCAGGGCCACCCGGTAGCCCGGCAGCGGCCGGCCCATCGAGCCCGGCCGGATGGGCTGGCCGGGGGTGTTGCCGATCTGGGCGGTCGTCTCGGTCTGGCCGTAGCCGTCGCGGATCGTGATCCCCCAGGCTTCCTTGACCTGCCGGATCACCTCGGGGTTGAGGGGCTCGCCCGCTCCCACGATCTCGCGGAGCTTGAGCGGGTAGGCGGAAAGGTCCTCCAGCATGAGCATGCGCCAGACGGTGGGCGGCGCGCAGAGGGTGGTGACGCCGTGCTCCACCATCTGCTCCAGGGTGCGCTTGGCATCGAAGCGCTGGTAGTTGAAGACGAAGACCGTGGCCCCCGCGTTCCAGGGAGCGAAGAAGTTGCTCCAGGCGTGCTTGGCCCAGCCAGGCGAGCTGATGTTGTAGTGGACGTCGCCCTCCTGCAGCCCGATCCAGTACATGGTCGCGAGGTGCCCGACCGGATAGCTCTGGTGGGTGTGGGTGACGAGCTTGGGCTTGGCGGTGGTGCCCGAGGTGAAGTAGATGAGCAAGGGGTCGTCGACCGCCGTCGGGCCATCGGCCTCGAAGGCCTCGAGGGCGCCGTCGGCCTCGGCGTAGGATCGCCAGCCCGCAACGCTTCCACCCACCACGATGCGGGTGAAGGCGAAGGAGAGGCCCTCGAACTTGGCGGCCCCCGTGGGGTCGGTCAGGACGTGCTTGACGCCGCCTCGCTCGAAGCGATCCTCCAGGTCCTCGGGGGCGAGCAGGGTGGTGGCGGGAATGAGGACCGCCCCCAGCTTGATGGCAGCGAGCATGATCTCCCAGAGCGGCACGATGTTCGGCAGCATGAGCAGGATCCTGTCCCCGCGCCTCACGCCCTGCTGCCGCAGCCAGTTGGCGACCCGGCTCGAGCGCGCCGCGATGGCGGCGTAACTCAGCTTCTCCACGTTTCCGTCGTCAGAGACCACGATGAGCGCTGGCCGCGCGTTGTCGCGGGCGTAGACGTCGAAGTAGTCGAGGGCCCAGTTGAACTGGGTGAGACTCGGCCAGGCGAAATCTCGGTAAGCCCTTTCATAATCTGTCCGGCTATCCCGCAGGAAATCACGTGCCTTTATGAACGCAGCAGCTCCCGACGCCATAGATACCTCCTGTATTGGGTCCGTTCGCCTTCTTCATACCCGTCGAACCGCGCGATGAATGCAGGCAAGCGCCTATCTGGCGGCGTCGCGGCAAGCGAGACCGTCGAGCAAGATTTACGTAGATACTTCAGATGACCTTCAGATAGGTTCCGCTAGAATGGTCTCGTGGGCAGGCGTCAAGTCGTGCCATTTGATACTGAGGTGAATTGTTATGGGTCGGCTTAGCGACAATTATCGTTTCAATGAATCAAACCTGAAACTGAGGAGGCAATTTCTTCGCTTGGAGAGCGAAGATGTTCGCTTGCTGGCGAGCCTCGTTCCCTGGATCGATCGCTGGGCCCCCACCATCGCCCGGGAGTTTTACGACCACCAGTTCGCCTTCCAGTCCACGCTCGAGTTCTTCCAGGCGCACGCGCAGGGTCGAGGCACCCCGCTCGACAAGCTGCGCTCCCACCTCGAAGCCTCGCAGACCGGCTACCTGCGGCAGATCTTCCACGAGGCCGAGCAGGGCGAGTGCTTCGGCGTCGGCTACTTCGAGAAGCGCCTCAAGGTCGGCAAGCTCCACAACGTCATCAACCTGCCCCTCAAGTGGTACGTGGGCAGCTACCCGCTCTACCAGGACCTGGTCGAGAAGTACCTGCTAAAGAGCTTCCCGCTGCGCCCCTTGTTCCGCGCGAGGGCGCGTCGCGCCATCAACAAGGTCTTCAACTACGACATCCAGGCGATCACCGACGCGTTCTTCTTCGACTACCTGGAGTCGATCGGGCTCGACCTCCACAGCATCGCGATCCGGCGCCCCGATCACGACCTGTCGGATTACTACGACCAGCTCAAGTCGGTGGTCCGTCAGTCGATGAGCACGACCATTCGCACCGCCGGGATCCTCGGCGAGAGCAGCACCCTGCTCGCGAACGACACGGCCAGGGCGCGCGAGACCATCCTGTCGATCTCGTCGAGCATCCAGCAGGTGGCGGGCAACGCCCAGGCCCTGTCGGAGAACGTCGACCAGACCGCGAGCGCCATCGAGAAGATGGCCACCAGCGTCCAGTACGTCGCGGGCAACTCCGATCGGCTCGCCGGCTCGGTCAACGAGACCGCGAGCGCCATCGAGGAGATGACCTCGAGCATCCAGCAGGTGGCAGGCAACGTCGCCGAGGCCAACCGCGTGGCGGCGGAGGCCTCGGACGCCGCCCACCGCGGCAGCGTCTCGGTGGACCAGACCATCGAGGGCATGTCCCAGATCAACCAGGCGATGCGCGAGGTGGTCACCGTCATCGAGAAGCTGGGCAAGAGCTCGGCCGAGATCGGGGCGATCATCGAGGTGATCGACGACATCGCCGAGCAGACCAACCTCCTGGCCCTCAACGCGGCCATCGAGGCGGCGCGGGCCGGCGACGCGGGCCGGGGCTTCGCGGTGGTCGCCGACGAGGTGCGCAAGCTCGCCGAGCGCTCGGTCCGTGCCACCGGCGAGATCGCCACGCTGATCAACGGCATCCAGCGCGAGTCGGGCCAGGCCGTCACATCGACCAAGCGCGGTGACGCGGCCATCCAGGCCGGCACCCGGCTGGCGCAGGGAGCGGGCGAGGCGCTGCGAGCCATCGTCGGCTCGGTGGGGCAGGTCCGCGACCTCATGGCGCAGATCACCCACTCCACCCAGGAGCAGGCCCAGGCGGCCGGTCAGATCAACCAGGCCGTCACCCAGATGAGCGGCCTGACCCGCGAGGTCACGGGCGCCGCGCAAGGGCAGGCGGCAAGTTCCGAGGAGATCATCCGTGCCGTCGACGTCATGAGCCGCATGACGCGCGAGGTCTCACAGGCGACCCATAGCCAGCACCGGGACAGCGAGGTGATGGTGGGCGCCGTCGAGCGCCTCGACGGCCTCTCGCATGAGCTGCAAGGCCAGGCTCAGGACATGCTCTCGGCGGTGGCCTCCTTCCGAGACACCGACGCCGATTCCGGCACGCGCCAGGTGACGAGCACGAATCAGCCGACCCCTCGGCTGCTGGCGGGGCGTTAGACGCGCTTTTCTCGCATCGTTCACCGGGCCACGCCAAGACGCTCGCCGAACCACTCGGCGGGTGTCTTGGCTTGTGGGTGAGGCCCGCCTAGACGTCCTCAGCCCGCGTCATCATCCCAGGGGATGATGACGCTTGATCGCAGCGCCCCCATAATTTGACTCACTAATTCCGGGTAAGCTTTCTAGGGGGCGATTCATCGCGCTCCTCGGGGGGGGATTTTTCAAGCCTTGTTCGGCATCGGTTGCTTTCGAGCAGAATCCTGCCCGGTCACGTTGGATTGCTGGAGGGACCATGAAGCGCCTATACGATCTCAAGATCGGCCCGAAGATGATGGTGTCGCAGGGGGTGTCGCTCGCCTTCATGCTGGCCATCCTGCTCACCGCCGTCTGCGGGACCCAGAGCTTTTTGACGAGCCTTGATCAGACGCGCCGCCTCTCCGAGGCCCAGGACTCGCTCAGGATGATGCAGCTGAGCGTCTACCGCGAGATCATCGCCATGCGCGGCTACATCATCTCGGGGAGCCCGGCGGGCCTCGACGACCTCGAACCGGCGCGAGAGGCCTATCGCGAGGCCCTGAGCGCGAGCGAGCGCCTCCTCGCCGGCACCCGTCACGTCGCGGCGATCGCCGGGATCGACCGCGCCCGGGGGGCGGCCGAGGCGAAGCTCCAGGAGAAGCGCCGCCTTCGCGAGCGGGGGGACCTCGAAGCGATCATCCGCATCGAGCAGACCGTCATGCCCCGGCTGCTCGGTGACTTCAACGCCGCCATCAACGACCTGAAGCGCGAGGTGATCCAGGAGAGCGACGCTTCGGCCCAGGGCACCCGCGACCTCGCCAGCCATCTGATGGTCGGCCTCGTCCTGGTCGGTGTCCTCAGCCTCCTGCTGAGCACCCTGCTCGCCACGCGGATCGCGAACAGCGTCACCGTCCCGCTCAAGCGCCTGATCGCGACCGTCGAGGACCTGGCCAGAGGGGAGCTGCCCGAGCGGGTCGAGAAGCGCTACCAGGATTGCGTGGGCGATCTGGCGGACGCCTTCAACGTGATGCTCGGCGAGCTGCGCGGGATCATCGCCCAGGTCAAGGGGAGCGCGAGCGCGGTGGCCGCCTCCGCCGACCTCATCGACGCGCGGACCGAGGCGCTGGGCAAGTCGGCCGAGATCCAGGCCTCGGCCGCCGATCAGACGTCGGGGGTCACGGGCGAGATGGCCGCGAGCCTCCAGCAGGTGGTGGGCAACACCGAAGCCCTCCAGCAGAGCGTCGAGGCCACCTCGAGCTCCATCAAGCAAATGGCCGCCTCGATCGGCCAGGTCGCGGACAACGCGGACTCGCTGGCCACCGTGGTCGGCGAGACCTCGGCCAGCATCGAGCAGATGACCGCGAGCATCGCCCAGGTCGCCGAAAACGTCCGGCACGCCAACGCGGCGGCCGCGCGCGCCTCTCGCGTCGCGGACGACGGTAGCAAGGCCGTTTCGCAGACCATCCAGGGGATGCAGCGGATCCACCGGGTCATGGACGGGGTGGTCGGGGTCATCGAGGGGCTCGGCAAGAGCTCGGCCGAGATCGGCAACATCATCGAGGTGATCGACGACATCGCCGAGCAGACCAACCTGCTGGCCCTGAATGCGGCCATCGAGGCGGCCCGGGCCGGCGAGCACGGCAGGGGCTTCGCGGTGGTCGCCGACGAGGTGAGGAAACTCGCCGAACGCTCGGCCAAGGCCACCGGCGAGATCGCCACGCTCATCAAGGGGATCCAGAAGGAGACCTCCCAGGCCATCGCG